>NZ_JAWOUY010000001.1:0-265597 GCF_033339635.1 Vibrio sp. 2092
GATTAAAGATAATGGTTAATCCTATGAATTTAAAGGAAAAAGGTAGAAATTATGAGTAGAGGTTCGGTGAACAAAGTTATTCTCGTAGGCAACTTAGGTGGCGACCCAGAAGTTCGTTACATGCCTAACGGTGGCGCGGTGGCTAATATCACTATCGCAACATCTGAATCATGGCGCGATAAAGCGACTGGTGAGCAGCGTGAAAAAACTGAATGGCATCGCGTAACTCTGTACGGAAAACTAGCAGAAGTGGCTGGCGAGTACCTACGTAAAGGCTCTCAAGTTTACATTGAAGGTCAACTACAAACTCGTAAATGGCAAGATCAGCAAGGACAAGATCGCTACACTACAGAAGTTGTAGTTCAGGGCTACCAAGGCATTATGCAAATGCTAGGCGGTCGCGCTCAAGGCGGTCAAGGTCAACCAGCACAAGGTCGCGCTCAAGGTGGTCAACCTCAGCAACATGCACCACAACAAGCTCAGCCGCAGCATCATCAGCAGTCGCAGCCGCAGAATCATCAGCAGCCGCAGCAGCAATACAATGAGCCACCAATGGATTTTGACGACGACATTCCATTCTAAGTCATTGATTTTAAAGGGTTTTTTCTCAAAAGGGTTGGCATTAGCCAGCCCTTTTTTATTTATCCACAAAAATATTTAATGGCGCTTTTTAATTATTAATTTATTGACCTTTGGTGTTGTTAATGTATAATTATTAAAGTTGGTTTTAGGCGGTAACATATGAAAGAAATTAAAAAAATCCCTACTCGTCAAGATGCGGAAATTAACCATAATGGTCACGAAATTACGGTTATTTCGCATATTAATAGTACGGGGCAGGGCGTTGGTCGATTACATCTTTACTTTATGAAGAACGATCTTGAACTCTTGAATGCAAGAATCACCTTTGTCCTAAGACCTCGTTCAAATTTCAAACAGTACAATATTGCCTTTTCACTGAATAAATCAATTTACTCGATCAGTTCAGATGATAACAATGACCCATATTATGTCTTGGAGACAAGTGACGGTCTCATTGAAGCAAGTCAGAGCCTTGCTAACCTAACTAGAAATCATCTTATGCGTACTGTTAAGAGCTGTTTTGAAGATTGCTATAAAAATTATTTGATTGAAGAAAAACACCTAACCATCAAGTCTGCTATGAACGATCTAGTTTTAGGTTATTTCAAAAGCGTAGACGCTCAGATCAAAGAGTAGGGGATCAAATGAGAGCTAATAGAACAAGTCGCATTGACACCTCGCTAGACAAGCTAGCTATCGAGATTGACCTTGATATTACTGAAAGCCAAAGAGTAGAAGGATACCTAACTTTTATTTTTGCTGAGTTTGAAGTTGCGGATCTCGAATTTGTTGCTCATATCGACCTTCATAACATGAAAAAGGATATGTTTACGATTGAAAGCCCTAAGCTAAAAATCAAGCATGAAAAGGGGATTGAAGGCTTTTACAAGCAGGGTAAGCAAGCGGTTTACTTTAAAGACGAGAAGCTAAAAGAAATCATTATTAATCGAATCTCAGCGTTTACAAAAAACTTTCGCGTGAACAGTGATAAAACCATTAGCCAATTCAGACATATTTTTAGAAGCAATGATAATCCTCAAGTTAAATTAGGGAACGTTGATACCTTATTTCAAAATCATATCAGGAATGCAATTCCTGATTGATGCAGCACCAAACCACCAAACCACCAAACACCATAGTAGGACAACTTATGTTATCAATTACAATCGGCACATGCCCTAACTGCAATCACCCTACACATAAGGAAGTAGGCTCTATTGGACGAAATTCTACGGATGCTTGCCCAAATTGCCAGTTGCTATACACCGAAGATTGCCAGACCAATTGCGCTCTTTTGGGGCGTGTCTATGAGTGGCAACAAATCAAAAAATTTCATGATGCGGGTACATTCTCAGAGCTTGCTGAAAAACTAAGAGCACTTGCTGTAGAGCATTATCAAGAAGATAAGCCAGCCTGGAGCTATGAAGAAAATGAAGATTTCAAAGGGCTATGTAAGCTTGGTGGAATGGAATACAGCGTAAAATACGGCTTATCACACCTTAAATTCATTGAAGATCAAAATATTCAATGGCGAGCACGTCAAAACAACCCTGATTTGCTCCCTCAAATCACTCATACGCCTCATTACGGGCAAAGTCAGGGCTTTGACAACCCTTTTTAAAAAATGCGTTAAAAAGCACTCTCTGAGAGAGTGCTTTTTCTGTCTAATTAGAAGTATCAACCACAAATCGGTAAACTCCGATTGCACTAAGGTAATCTGACACCTCATCGAGACTGTTTAAAATAACTCGATTTTTACCTTTGATGACCAGATAGATGAGCGGATCATCACTCAATCCATTATCAACAAACAATTCTGAATATAAACTCAACCCATAACCCAGAATATTTGGTTTGTTCTTATCAATTGCCTTATACACACTTACGTATGCGTTATCGCCAAACTCACCTCTTTCCATACGGTTGCAAAGTTGCGCGAATTCATCTATTTCCACGCCTTTTTCAGACGCATGAATAGAATTTCCTGCCTCGAACTGAATGATTTTTGTATTCATAGTAAAAACCTTTAATTAATACATTGCTACTGATTAAATTTGCTATCAATTTACATGAAAAACCCCAAAACATCTATATCTCATTTACTTTTGATTCTATATATGTATAATTAGTGATAGTTGGATTTTTATGCTGACAAGCAAGGAATAGGAACATGCACCCACTTCAAACAATCTGCTTTACCTTATCTATGACACCTGTCAATGGAAAGACGGACAACACATTTCCTGGTAGCATTCGCGAACTCGTTAACCATCAAGCCATGACAACACCAATTTATAACCTTCTCTATGATTTGGAAAAAATGGTTGTTCATACGTCCTCTGATCTTGATGTTGAGTTTTATAAAAAGCAGATCATGACTAAAGCCGAATTGTTTTTCGATGGCGTTACAGAGCCGCTAATTCTCGATCTCATGCCTGCTCATATGGCTTTCCCACGATTCCCTAATCAGTTATTTAAGCCTAATCCAGCATCAGGTGAAATTGAGTTAGTTGAAGGCAATCCGTACTTTGATACATTTGAGGATGCTATCCAGAGTGTATTTCGCTATTACATTGCAATTGCTAGAATGTGCGGACACTCCAACTTAAAATCAACTCACATCATCAAAACGTTTACCGTTGATGTAAAAAACGTAGCAACTCAAACCGTCTACCAGAAAAATATTAGTGAGGATGCAAAAAACGCGTTTATTCTATGCCTTGATAAGAAATTCTCTGAGCCTGAAGCGATGGACGGTCTCATTGAGCACTTTATTATCAACTTTATTGGTGGCATGACGCAGCAAAACGCTCACGCTCCAGTTAAGATTATGCATGAAGGTAAACCAGCGGTACAGAACGCTTTCGAAGCGCGTGATTGGTCTGAAGAAGACCTGACGAAACCTTATTATGAAATGCTTGCTGAAACTTCATTTGACGACTACGGCGACTGTCCTGCGTATATGAGCCACTATGAGAGACTTTCTCGTTACCATAAAGCGTTATTTGAAAGCTTAAACATCGTTAATTTCCCTATGACAGAACAACGTGATGGAGTTGAGATCAGCTCTTATAGAGAGTTCTACCTGACTCCATTTAGCGATGTGGTTGTAAGTCATCTTGGCGAAATCATCAAGAAAGAGATCGATAAAAGAGGCTTATCTCTTGGTGACTTGATTAAAACTTATGCTTTAACCGTTAAGGCTTAGAGAAAACAAAAAGAGTGGCAACCGTTGCCACTCTTTTTTAATCAAATGAAATGTAAGCTCGCTTCTGAGAACTAATCCTTTCACCTCGCACATGATAGATATTAATTCCGCAAGCCTCCATGTTTGTAATCATTCCATTATCAATAAAGTATTCTTTGCATCCTGTTTTATCAAAAGAAAGCTCCCCACCAAACTCTTCTTCGTTGATTGCGTACTTAATCTTATAAGCTCCACCTTCGCCAGGGAATTCGCTCTCACCAAAGTAAACCGCGTCCTTGACTGTGTACGTCTCATTTAAGCTGTTTGATAAAGTAACATCTTTAGGTGTGGCTAATTTTTCATGATGAACATACTCATAAATATCCGTAGGAATAAACACACGAATCATTGAAACCCCTAAGGAAGTACCGTACTTTCTTTCTTCCTTTACTCCTACAGATACAGAGCAACCAGAAACAAAAACAGTGGCTAAAAGTGGTAGTAAAACTGATTTTCTGATCAAACCATTCATTTAAATTCCTTTATTTTATCAATTAAATAGCATTTCATTTTGGAATAATTAGACGGGATAAACCCGTCATTGTCAATCTTTCTCTTTTTTCACTGGTTGATTTGCGTGAACGAAAAAACGGGAGCATATAGCCCCCGTCTCTTAAGTCTGAATTATTTAGAACTGCATACTTGCGTATAGACCCACTTCATCACCGTTAACATACGGAGCAAGCGCGATGTTTGTCATTGAGTAACCCATTTTAGTTACTGCATACTGAACACCCGTAGCAATTACCGCACCTGCTGCAACATCACGCCAGTAGTGCTTGTCAGCTTGTACGCGAGAGTAACCAACCACCGCTGTTACAGCATAAGCAGGCAGACCGTATTCCCAGCCGTAACGCATTTGTAGGAACGCTGCGCCTTGAGCTGCCGCTGATGTGTGACCAGACGGGAATGAGTTGTTTGCTGAACCATCTGGACGCTCTGCATCAACTGCCCACTTAAGTGCGTGTGTTGCTGCTGCTGTGTATAGTGCGCCTTCAGCTAGCTGGAACAAGCCTTCACCGTCACCTTTCCAAAGAGCGATTGCGCCTGCTGTAAGAGGAACACCGATCTGAGCAATATCACCAAACTTAGTTAGGTTTTCGTTTTCTGCGTGAGCCATTGGTGCTACTACGGTTGCTGCTGCCAGTGTTGCTGCGATGATTAGTTTTTTCATGGTGTATTTCCTTTTGAATTTTAACTTTAATTTAGGGAAGTCTTTGCTTCCCCTTGATGTTTATAATAATACACTAATTAGATTTAGAGTCAATACATTTTAATAAATTAATCTGTATTTACGGGGAAGTGTTTTCCCCGTAGTTAGATCATTTAGAAGCTCATGCTTGCGTAAAGACCCACTTCATCACCGTTCACGTATGGAGCAAGAGCGATGTTTGTCATTGAGTAACCCATTTTAGTTACTGCGTACTGAACGCCTGTAGCAAGTACCGCACCTGCTGCCACATCACGCCAGTAGTGCTTGTCAGCTTGTACGCGAGAGTAACCAACCACCGCTGATACAGCGTAAGCAGGTAGACCGTATTCCCAACCGTAACGCATTTGTAGGAACGCTGCGCCTTGTGTTGCTGCTGATGTGTGACCAGACGGGAAAGAGTTGTTTGCTGAACCATCTGGACGCTCTGCATCAACCGCCCACTTTAGAGCGTGTGTCGCTGCTGCTGTATAAAGTGCGCCCTCAGCAAGTTGGAACAAGCCTTCACCGTCACCTTTCCAAAGAGCGATTGCACCTGCTGTAAGAGGAACACCGATCTGAGCGATGTCGCCAAACTTAGTCAGGTTTTCGTTTTCTGCTTGAGCTACTGGTGCTACTACGGTAGCTGCTGCAAGTGTTAGTGCGATGATAGACTTCTTCATGGTGTACCTCTTAAATTTACTTTATTGTTCAGATGCTTTGCATCTCTTTATGTTTCTTATAATACATTAATTAATTCAAAAGTAAAGTTTTTTTAAATATTTAATTAAATTTATTAATGCATGTTCAAGTGACTGTTCTAAGTCTTTTCTTAGCTGCATTCCTGCTGCTTGTTTTCAATAATACATTACTAATGGTCAAAGTCAACAATAAAATTTAAATTATTTAATTTTTTATCTTTTTTATAGCTTAAACTAAAGGTGGACTTTTATCGTAAGATGATGATAAAATGAGAAAAAATAAAGATTGGTGGCTTTAATGCCATGCGAAAGTAATGTTTATGATAAATTCAGAATTAACCAATAAAGTAGCTGTAGAATTCAAGATTGGTGAGACGAACTTAGTTAGCACCATATATCACTCAGATTTTGATACTGTTTTTCACGAGCTATCCGTTACGATAGGTTCGAACAGAATCAGAAATGCCAAAGCAGTATTGAAAGCGGAACTATCAAGCAGTGATTGCAACATTGATACATTTGGACTCGATGCGCTTAATGAAAATGAATCTGAACTAATCAATCAAGTAATTAATCAATTTGAGTCACTATCAAGCCAAGCCCGAGAAGTGTATGAGGCTGGTGGAAGAGGGTATGCAGGCTTCTCGCTAGTAAGAGATTTTCTTCACTCTGAGGTGATAAGCGCACTCAAAGAAAGAGAAACATTGATGATTGAAGCCGCATAGCGGCTTCTTTTGTATTTCTTAACCCTTGATAATATGGCTAAGTGTCCAACGGTCAATTTGATTTCCGTCTAACATAAACTGAAACAAATCCTCTCGCTTAACCCATGCATGGTCGGAATGATCATCGTTTTGTACAAGCGAAACCTCACCAGAAGTAGTTTTGGCGCTAAAGAGATTAGCTTCAAATTTCATTTCTGGATCTGCATCATCAGAAAGGAACATTGTTCCATCCATTTCAACAGAGACATCCAGACCCGTTTCTTCTTTCACCTCTCGAATGACAGCTTCAACTAGTGTTTCACCATCATCTACGCCACCACCTGGTGTTTCCCACATAGAACCGTGCTCGTCACTGCTTGAACGTTGAATAAGAAGGATGCCCTTATCTTCACTCTCAATCAGGCATTTTACGTATTTTTTCATGTATACCATCCTTTTGTTTTATCCCAATAATACTCAAATAAGCTTGAAGGTCAAGTTCTCCTTGACTTCCTTATCCTCTAGCTGAAAAAATATTCATTAAATAAAAAAGCTGCCTACGGCAGCTTTTTCTCACATTCCATATCCGTAGTCATCACGACTTCTTTCGTGCCTATGACTATGTTCATTTAAATCTTGTCGTTCAATTTTAACGCCCCTTTCAGCATCTGGACTGTATGAATAATCTCCATACTGATGCTCTACCTGGTTGGCGTGTTCTTGAACCTTGAAGCTTTCTAACGCATAGGCTAATGACTCGACACCACTATGTTCTATATTGCTGATTTCATTTTCTTCAAGTTCAGATGGAATGCCATTAACCGTTTTAACGTAGGTTCCATCAGGGCTAATTTCAAAAACCACATTATTGTAATCGGCATATTCTGGACTAAAGCTGTAAGAAATATTCCCATTATCAAGGAATTCCATCTTAGCCTCTATCGAATGGTAAATTTTTTGCGTAAACCCATCGTCGCCTTTTACCAGTGAATATTCATCCATTATTTTGACTTTTTCAGTTTCAAGAATGGCATCTCTGGCTTTATCAAAATCCGTTTCATGCTGACTAAGATCAAAGTCTGAATGAAAATATCCGTGAGAGCCAGGTATCTTTTGAGCAAGCTCCATGTACATCTCTCTTTTAATGTCACGGTCTGGTTCTGGCTCAAAACCTGAACTGTATAGGCTAGGGAAGTATTGAATTGCCAACTTATCTAAAAATGATGCATTAGGGTCTCTACTCATTTTAACTTTTTCAGCCATAAGACCGACATCCAAATCGGTATGAGCTATTTCTTTTGCACCCTCTAATATTTCAAGAATTTCTTGATGTGTACCAGTTTGCCTTAAATACTCTTGAGCAGTTGGATAAATACCGTTGTTCCTAACTTTTTCATTTGCTACAACTTGAGCCATCTCTCCAAAGTTATTGTTTGTATTGTCTAGGACTGTCTGAGTAAAACGATATAGCTCACTTTGGAACTGGTTAATATCCATATCCCGCCATTCATCAATTTCGTACTGAGAAAAGAACTCTGACATGAGAGCAATGCTTTCATGACTATCCTGCTTATCAATAACACCAAAGGCTGAAACTTTAGAGTCTAGAACATAGTTCAAATAACCTTCTGAGGCACCACTCTTTAGGGCATTCCATGTAGCGCCTGACTCTGCCATGAACTCAGCAGTAGTCATATCTTTCCCATTTCCACCGAACAGATGAGCCATTTCATGCGCCAGAGTGCTATTATGAATAAAACCAAGATCTTTATCAGATAGGTTATAAGCTTCTTTCATAACATCTTTAAATTCGTTATTACTCATTTCCCTAAAATGATCCAACTTGCTCAAATCATAGTCATGCATTGCCAATGCGGTATTTAGGAATCCGTTGATTTGCTCCGCTCGATCTAATGGCGCAGTTATAATCACGTTCATATTACCAGTGCCGATAGAAATATGGCTTTCATTACTATCTATGTATTGCCTTGGAAGTTGACCGATATTGTAATCAAGGTCAAAGTTTGGATCTTCATTCATCATATCAACGAGGTCTACTACAGCCTGTAAACGCTCCATTTTGGTAGAGAAGTCAGCTTGGGAATTGTGATGCTCTACCAACCCTACTTTATTGTCAAGCAACGGGGTAAGGTAGGTTGCGTATTGGTCAATACCTTCATATATCCCGTTATCAAAGTGAGTTTGAGCCATTTCAGCGAGTTCTGACACTTCCTGGAACCTATCAGAATCATAGTTACTATGAGCATATTCAATAAACTCATTGATTTTACTTTGTACAGGGTGTTTATAGTTTAGATAGTCACTATGCTGATCGACACTAATACCTGTCAAATCTAACGTGTTTTGCACATGATCTCTAACAAGTAAAGACTCACCTGCAATACTGGCATAAGTAGAGTGGACGTGAGAATGCGTATCTTGATGCGCAAATGCATTGTTCGACTGTATAGCCGAAGCTGAAACTGCTGCAACCAATAGAACCTTTGTGGCAGCACTTGCCACATTAGAGATATTTCCACTGGTCACTATTGAACCAGCATTGTCAACAATCTCTTTTATTTTACTAAGCATGTTACTCATTATATTGCCACCTCAAAAAAGTCTTTTGGAGTACCATCACTTGAATTAACAACAATGGTTAAACTGGAAAGTTTTTTCAGTTCATTTTCAAGCTCATCTTGACGTTCAAGGTGGAAATCAATAACACCATCTTTGCTTTTAAATTTGTACGGTTTATCAATCTCACTATCAGCGCATAATTCGAGGAATATAACCGCTTCAGGTTTGTCCCTATGTTTTATCAAAGCATAGTTTTTGGAGCACAATAATTCGTTCATTAGTTTATTCTTTTTACATTATTATTAATAATATTTTAAACCTTATTACATAATCGTCAACGCATAAAAAATCATAACTACCACCCCAAAATGAATACCACTCATAACCGAGAGTATAAATATCTGATTTTTAAGCCATCCATGATGGCAAAGTCAATGGTGTCTCTTCTCTCTTTTGTTTTACTTTTGAGCTTATTTGTGTATAATTGAAACTAATATTATCAGCTTTTTAAAATCACTTTTAAGATAAATAGGGATATTGGAATGACTCAATTTACTGCTAATGAGCTAATCGATGCAATTAAGCGAGCTAATACGCTCTCTGAGCTAAAACAGATGGTCGGTCTTACAGAATCAGCAAACGAACATCCCTCTGAAAGCTCAAGCCCAAAAGGTATTGAACACGGTCTTTGTAAATTCGAAGATCTCGAACTTGTTACTGATGAAAAAATGCAAAAGGCGCTTCGTGACCTACAAATCGAGGATGATGAAGATATCACCGCTATGATGATTATTGTCAGTGACAGCAACACTATCGAAGAACGTAATGGTGGATGTATTCTGATCGATAAAGATGGCTCAACAAGCTACTACTTACCTGAACGTGAAGGCTATGATCAGATCCAAAGAGCCAGTTTAAAAGATTGTTTTGACCTACTTTCTGACAATCCTGAAAAAGCCCTAGAGTTCTTCACGCCGAAGATTTCCGTTGATTTGTGCTAAAGACTCAACAAAATATTAAAGGTGGAGGGTAGGCTCCCTCCGCATCTATTGTGACCAGATATATTTTGCCCACATATAAAAAAAGAGTTGCAAGGTAGCAACTCTTTTTATCATCATTTACGCATTATGACGCTAACTTTTCAAAAACTGATTTCGGGATGAATGCGTATTTTTGACCACGAGGAAGTTTCTCTTTAACGCTTTGGTCAGATACTTTCCAGTAGGATACGATTGCACTTGGCTTTCCTTCCTTATCTAACTCAAAGACGGTAGCCAGCCATCCATTTGAACGTAGAGCTGAATGACCAGCAGCCATAGCGCACATTTGATCTTCAGATTCGTCGCCCTGGAGTTTAGCAATGCCTTTTACTACACGTACCAATCCAAACATATAATCACCTTGATAATTTTAATCGTTAGAATCTAACATGGATTACCGCACATGTATAAGGCATCCATCACGAGTTCTTAATCTAGCTACGAAGCAGAATAAAATCGAAAAATCGTTCCAAGTCCTCTTTGTATTCAGCGACATCATGACTAATGAATCGCGCTGAACCAATCGGAGCCATATCCGTAGAACTCAACCAGTAAGTTGCAGAGGTAGTACAAACAGTTAAATACACATGCTTGTTACCATGAGCGACACTAATCAACCGTAAATTTCGATTACGGGTTTCAAGAGCATCGGTTTGTTCCGCTGTAAGGTGTCCCAATGAATTCAGAATATCTACCGTTTCTTTCGCGTTTACGCGAGAACCCAGAACTTGCTCTTCTACATCTTGATGACCATTACCTACGCGCTGACTAAAACATAGGTATGCGGAATCCAGACCATCCACAGCATTGCCGATCTTAAGGTTTTTAAAATACGAATCTTCAGTATTTAGAACAATATCGCAAAGCTCACGTAAATACACAGTAGGATTATCAACTCTGAGTTGAAGGTATAACTCTAGCTTGTTGGCGAAATCCTTATCATTATTCGCTTTTGCTACGAGTTTATATGCGAGACTAGAAGAGTCATTCCATTCGCGCTTAGTAACATACTTTTGTAGCTCGCTTAGTGCGTATAGAGCGAATTTAGATAGGTTTGATTCTTTTGTCATTCTTTCGACCTCAATAACTTTATGTTTTTATTATACATAAATTACAGTGAGAGTCAAATTGATTTAAATAAAAAAATGGCGCATATAAATGCGCCAGAGTATTTGAGGCAACAATCGAGGTGATTGTCATTTTTATGGTTTTTATGATTTGTGTAAACTATGAATTGGAGATTCATGCTTAGTTGTATTGTAGTCATGGGGTTGTTAATAATCAAATTATTATTTTATATATGTGATAAAAATGTGATGTAGATCAATTCATAAATGACTGATATTAAAATAAAAATATTGCTTTTTGCTGTCGCTGATATATTCTTAATCTAATATATGATATGAGGAATAACGATGTTTGATCGCAACCTATTGAAACCACTTGAGACTGTTGTTTTCATCAACGACTTTCGTTTTGTAAAGAAAGGAACACGAGCTGTATTCATCCAACCTGATACCGATTCTGGACATAGCGTTGCACTTGTCGCCTTATTGGATGAAAGCGCAGAATCTTTTCTAAAAGAAAATGGATTTAATAGTGTCCAGGAACATATCGAACATAAACGCAAGCATTGTATTTTTGGGGAATCACAATGGTATAACCCTTTTACAACTTGCAAACCTTACTATGAAGATATTGTAAGCAAAACACAGCTAGATAAGGCTGAATCAGACATCAAAAGTCAGATTGAAAAACTCCAGAGCAATCTTGCCGATATCAGCGAGTACAAAGACCTTATTTAGCAACTCCGCCGCAAATCCACACCCGAACATTGCGTGGACAATTAAGATACTTCTATTCTTTAACTTACAGATAAAACAAATCCCGCTCCAATGCGGGATTTGTATTTTCTATTAATCAAACCAATGAGGTTTTAACGTAAGAACTTGCTCATTATCAAATGAACCTTGCAATCCAGTTTTCAGATAATCTCTTGTGAAATTAGCATTACTGCCCCAACTTTTATAGAGCGCATTTGCCATATTAATTGTTTTAGAAATCTCAGATTGTTCTTTGTGAGTTTCAATTAACTGTCTCAAAAATTCATAACGAATCGTTTCAACACCGCACTCTTTCATTGACTTTGAAACTAAAGAGATCATGCGAGAGTTTTTGTTGAGGTACGGAATAAGCTCTTGTCGAGCAATACTGTTATTCACATCAACACCGCTATGAAATAAAATATTATTGATAAAATCTGATTTAGTATACTTTGGAACGCCATTTCTCTCTTTAGCAAAGGCATAGAACATTGAGCCTGATGCATGTTCGTGCTCTCTTACGAAATGGTACATTTCGCCATTAACACCCATGAAAATTGGCTTTAAATACGATGTATTATACCACTTTAATGTTCCATACAAATATGTATAAACATAAGCACTCATGTTTGTGATTTTATTTTTCGCCGTTAACCTTTTACAATCAGATAGCTCGCCTTTAGCATTGGGGATTCGACTTTCGCTACGTAACTCGATAGTATTATCATTAATCCGTACAATTTCTAAACGGTGGAACGTTCTTCTGAAAACAAGATCAGCAAAAATTCTTTCTTCAACTTTATTCATGGTCTTATCCTTACTCTACAACTTGTTCTAATTATACATTAATACGGCTAAAAGTAAATATTTGGTGACTGGTGTTTTTTACTAGTAAAAAAAGAGATAGGTCTTAAAACCTATCTCTCTATCTTGTTATTTTAAATCTATTTACCCAATCTCAACTTTAAGGCTTCATAGGATTTTTAAGCTGCCTGCGCGATCTCTTCGATTTCAAAGTCAGCAAGCGACTTCCCATTTTCTAGCGCTTTTGCGATAACTGATGGAGTACGACCTTGACCTGTCCAAGTCTTCACTTCACCCTTACCGTCAACGTATTCGTACTTAGCTGGGCGTTTTGCGTACTTTTTTCGTGCTTTTGGCTGTTTTGTCTCAGCTTTTTTCATATAAGCAGCCAGTTCTTCTTCAGTGATACCATCTTCTTTCATTTGCGCAATGATTGCATCGAGACGAGCTTGACGTTCTTGTTGAGCTTTCTTTTCAGCTTCAACTAAATTCTTCTGTTCTTCGAACACTTTAGTCATGTTAGCCACTGCCTTTTCTAGCTGCTCTAGATTCATACCTGAAGTGATAGAGCGTACTGAGCGTAGGTTAGTCAGGGTTGCTGCATTAATTTCGTTATTTTTTTTAGCCATGAAAAGCTCCTTTAATTTTTGCGCTAGTTTGTAAGGCATTCCTTACTTGATGTTTTTAATTATACATATAAAAATTTCTTTGTAAATACAATTTTCAAATATTTTGTTATTTATATAAAAATAAAAAGCTCCATAATGTGGAGCTTCTTAATATTTTCTTTATGCCGCGATTCTTGGCAACTTCACCAAGTTTCCTTTTATAATTTGGTTTAGTCCAAAATCCAAATCAGAATCACCCGTCAACACTTGATTACCTAAGTGCAGAGTTTGAATTAATTTTTCTCGGTCACAATCAACCAGGTTATATTGCATTTCATCCACTGACTTAACGATTGCGGCTAAACTGACTGCGTTGTGCGGATTCATTGAGTGACTTGCATGAGCAATATAGTATTTATACAAGTCATTTGGAGTCATATCTGTTCTTACTTCTCCAAGGGTATCTTTGAAAAACATTGAAACGCATTTACAATCTGAATATAAGCTTGAACAGTTTTTCGGCATTTTAGATGATGCAGATTGCATCATCAATTCAACAATCCTCAGTTTCTGTTCTTCTGTTAGCACTTCGATCAAGCCGATATCCATTCTTAATACTTTCTCGATCTCTGGCGTTCTAGAAATAAAGTGGTACAGAGTGAAAAGGGCGTTTTCATCAACATCAGCGATTTGCTTGATCTGTTTATTGAAAAGCAGATTTACCTTTTCGCTATAGCATTGCTTATAGCCTCGCTCAGCGCCTTTTTCTGCTGACCGTTCTAGATAACTCAGCATTGATTTCAACACGCTTAACGTGTTATCTCGAAAGTCTGGGCGGTCATAGAATGCTGCTAGAGTCTTTTCCATGAATTCAACTTTAATGTCGATTTGCCATACCTGAATGCTCATAGCGTTTTCCTTATCTTATGCTCTTTTGCTTGAGATAGTAGCAATGGGTGAGACTAATCCAAATCGAATTAACTCCCACTCCTGTTTTGTTGCCTTATCCAAGGCTTCGATAGATTTTAAGATAGACTTTGCAATCCCCATTTTTTCAGAGATTTGCTCAATATTGAATCCATTCTCTTTAAGCTTGGTCATTGCATTGTATGAATCAACAATTTTTTCTGATTCGTTTACTTCACGGTTATCATAGATCGACTGCTTTAGAGCCAAATCCTCTGCGCTTTCGGCTGGAAGAATGTTGACATTTACAGATTCAAATTTTTGACCACCGAAATTAGCAAGAAACATTGCCAAAACATCAACAATTCCACTCTCCACATGAAACAAGCCATTACTTGATTCACGTACATCAATCTGAGCTTCTGGTGTTACACCGTTCGCAAAAGAGTTAGCTTTTAGCTTTACCGCTTCCAACGAAACATCAAGACTTGTAATCATTGGATCGATAACTAGCTGATTGATTTGTAATGTAGAATTAAGCATAAATATTCCTCTTTAATTTATATTCTTATTATACTTATATTGATTGTTAGGTCAAGCTTTTAATTATTTAATCCGTTTCTCATTTACTGCTAAAAACAAAAAGACAGGGATCTCTCCCTGCCTCTAATTTCAACTTATACCGCGATTGATAGCTGTTCTTCTTGTGCTTCAAACTCTACATCTTGGCTTTCGCCTTTCTTCGCTTGAATTGCCAGATCTTTCATCATCTGATCAGCGTTGGCATTGTGAGTATTGATTTCATCCAGATCGGCAGCAAGTGAAAGCAGCTTTTTAGCCATTTCTGCACTCATTGTCAGTTGTACATCTTTATCATCTTCAAGCGCTTCAATAGTCACCTGAGAGGCTAGAGAGGTTACAATACTACCCATACCAGTTACTTTTTTAGGTGGCAGTTTCATCTTTTTAAGTGCCGATGTACCTTGAGATTTCGTCGGTTTCACACCAGATTTCTTTGCTTCTTTCGCTTCGGTTTTAGCTCGAACTTCTTCCTTAGCCATTACCAGAGCGATATCTGCACCATGCTGACGAATATTGTTCCAAGCGTTCGTCGCTGAGTATTCACCAGACTGAATCATTGCTTTAAGCTCTTGTGGGGCTTTCATCAACACTAGGTAGTTAGACACTTGCACAGACGACACGCCTAGCTCATCAGCGATTTGAGTTTGATTTAAACCCATGTTAATCATGCGTTGGTATGCGCCAGCTAGTTCCATTGCTGTTAGCGGACGACCCTCAGCAGATTTGATCATACGCGCAAGCTGATCAACTTCGTTGCCTGTTACTTCGATAACAGATACCGCTTTCAGGTCTACACCGTTTTCAAGAGCTTGGTAAATGGCAACAGTACGGTGATGACCCTCTACCACTTTCAGGCGTTGAACTCCGTCAACTTCCACAACTACTACTTCGATTGGCGGAACGTACTTACCGTCTGTGTATGAGCGCACAAAGCCCTCTACGTGTTCTGCGTCGATATCACGGACATTGAAGCCTTCTTCAATCCAAAGCATACGAGGATCAGCGTTGAAGCCGTTTACTCGCTTAACTTCGATATCCTTGTTTCCGCTTAGCTTACGCAGACCATCTTTAGAAGCCAGTGCTACACCAGTAGCGGTTGCAGTTGCAGTTGCGATTGCTTTTTGAATGTTAGTAGTAGTCATGGTGCCTTCCTTATTTGATATTCTTTAATTTAACGCCTTGTGCGTCTTGATGTGTTTAATAATACATTAGTTGGCGGCAGAGTCAATATAAATTTTAAATTATTTAATTTTTATTTGATTGAAAGGCAAACCCTTCTCAAATGCGAGCGAGTTCTTCTAAAATGCGAGTGAGTTCATCTCAAATGCGAGTGAGTTCTTCTTAAATGCGAGTAACATGATTCTCCTAGCTATGTCGAGTGAGGGATCTTTAATCGTTTGCCATAATCTAATTCTTGATTAGAATTCACGAACATTCATCAAGATTACAGTCTTAAGCGCTCTATAATCTTAGTTTTTTATTTACCACCTTTTTAACATAGAGTATAATATATAAAAGATTAAATATTGTTAACTTTGAAAATTAAGAAGAAAATTATGAAAAGCACCGACAATTTTAGCATTTCATCCAATGGATATAATGTGGATGTAGAGCTAAACATTATGGTCGTCCATACTAACGTTCTACAATTCAGCATTAGAACGATGACCGATGGGCGCATGATTGGAAGTCACTCAACACACTACAATATGAATGACAGCTCAATTTCATTTTTCAGCCAACTATCAAATGAAATCAAGCATTTACGTCTAACAAAATTTATGACTAAAGAAGAAATTGAAAAATCTTTAGGTAAAATTATTGAAGACACAAGCGCTGAAAAAGAAGCTTATAATGTGCATAACCTGATTGTTAAGCATTTCACTCTTGAGTGTTCCAGCATTCAGCAAACCCTAGAATCAATGACAATCCCAGTGATTGGTGATATCCAAGGTAGTGACTTCAAGCTCATCCAGGACTTGTTGGGGCATCGTCTGCAAGGGCTTTTAAAGACAATCCAATAATCAAAAACTAATGAGAAAGACATGATATTTCATGTCTTTTTTATTTATTTAATTATTGACCAAGGGTTATTTTTATGTATAATTAAGACAAATCAGAGCTAAATCAAAAGGGGATAGGCTTGAAATCAACAACACCAATGCAGCGACTAAAGCATTACATTAATATTCTGCTTCAGAGAACTGGCAATTATTACTGCACTCGATTAGAAGCTCGCGAAGCCAAGACAAACTATCCTTATAATGACTTTGGTTTTGACAAACAACGAATTGTTGGTGATCACGTCATTCTGTTTACACACGCAGACGATCATAAAGCTTATCACCGACACAAAAGAGGTGAGATCACCAAGTTCACCTACAAACACCCATCTATGGGGTTAACTTTTGAATACTTGGGTTCTGACAAGCCGATGATTCAGTTTAGCTTTCAAGATGATAACGCATTGAATCAAGTTCATTACTCCATTCCTTTCGATGTTGAGTATTTTAAACAAATCATCAAAATCGCACTGAATAACGACCTGTTTAATGAAGAACTTATTTATCATTTAAAAGAAGTTTTTTTAGCAGGAAAAATGGATGAAAGCTTAAAAGCTAAAATCACAGAACAAAATGACGAGTACGAAAACGAGTGCCGTTCTTTTGGCGAGCTTGTTGATACTGAGCTTAAGCAAGCAGAAGCATTAGTAACCTCATTCAATCAAGCTAAACAAACAGCACTTAAAGAGCTTTCTGAGGTCGCTCAGGAGGTTGAACGGTCAGAAGAATACGCTTTGGTTAAGCAATTAAAAGCTCAGCTAAAAGACGCAGAGCTAAAACTTGAAGACAAGAAATCTAGCCTGATCAAAGAGAGACCGAGCCTTGTTGAAAGCCAAAATCTAATCAGCGAATTGCAAGACCCAGATAACGGCATCGCCTTTAAAATTTACTCAATTTATCAAGGTATTGCCGAAAAGGTTCTGGCTGAAAACGGCTTGACAAAGAGTGCGAGATTAAGCAAATTTAAAGGACTTAAGAATAAGGTGTTCGAGTTGCTTAACCAAACTTCACTGCACTTACCAAATAGATGGAAAGTGAAAATTTCCGAAATCGAAGTTCAAGTTAAGAACTCTAAATAAGACAATTGATTCATGGGCTGCTAGCAGCCCTAAATAAAAATAAAGAGACACATCATGCGAAATATTCCATCTTACCTAAAAGAAGAGCTTAACAATCTTGGCATTACAACCCGTATTGTTGAAGGGTTTGATGAAGAGAAATATGAAGTTCCTCGCCACATCAACAAGATCCCTACAGGTTGGCAAGTACGCTTTGCCAGAAAGGGTGAGCCTTACTTCTCTTGCGCATTTGCTAACAACAACTATGGTGGTGCTGACAACGCGCTGGATGAAGCAATTTTGTGTCTCTTAGATGAGCAAAAAAATCACAAGCTGACTGATTTTCTTGAAATCGGCAATAAGGATGGCGTTAAAATCAGTTTTGCGAAAACATCACGTATTGATAATGGTGTACCTTGCTATTCAGCATCGGTTACTTTGCTTCATCAACGAAATGGTAGCCTATCAGTAGCAAGTCGTTACCTTGGAACCAAGAATACTTTAACCCAAGAAAGATTAGATACTGCGGTTAAAGAGCTTTTAGGGGCATGGTACTGGGCTAAAACAATGAAGGAAGAAATTGGACGAAGAGCATTCTCAGAGATTTCAAAGAAAATCCCCAAAAATGCTGCTGACTATCTACCTCAAAACTTCAAGATCCCTTCCTATAGTGTTGGAAGCCTGTTGAATTAGCAACTCCGCCGTAACCCTCGCCCGATCAGGGCGGGGAGAATCACCATAAAATAAGCTCACGATGAGTGAGCTTATCCATTATTGGGATTAGTAATCTCAAATTTTCTCAATATCTATTACTCTTACTCGATCTTTTTTCGTTTCTTAAGTACAATTATTAAAAATTTATTTACAAATAAAATCCATGCTTAAGAAAAACAATAAAAAACTAAAAGATGAAATCTTTTTGTCATTTAAAAACAAGTCAAAAAACAAAGAATTAGAAATTAGTTTCAAGGAAGGGACTACATCAGTTATTGCCTTTGGAGCTACAGGAAGTGGCAAGACAACAACTGTGATGTTTCCTGCCCTCGAACGATTAATTGAAAATGATTGCCCAGGAATTATTCTGGATGTAAAAGGGGATTACCTTGACTACTGCATTCAAAAAGTTGATAGCGATAGACTAATGATAATAGGAGGCTCTAAAGCCTCCACTTCATGCAATATTTTGCAAGGTATACCTGAAGAGATGTTTCGTAGCATTATATCTGACATATCACCAAACAAAAAAGATCCTTACTGGGGGACTGGTGGTATTAGAGATAGTATGCTTATTTATCATTTTTACCTTAACTGCTTTAACAGAACAGTAACCTTATCGGAACTATATAGCGCTCTTAATAACCCCCAAGGTTTCTGCAAGATTTTTGATCAATGGATCACTAGCACTCAAGAAATCAATGAATCTATAAAGTCAGTTATTGACTCCTGTGTATCTGAATCTTTTAGCATTCTTGATGTGGGAAAATCAATTATTATTCACTCCAATCTAGATACTGCTATCATAGAAGACGATTCAAAGTCCCTACAGCAATATACCTGGCATACTCAAAATCTTAAAAATAAACTTAGACCATTTTATGATAACCCATTATTAAGAGAGAAATTATCAGCTACAGATGTTGAACCATTATCGTTATCTGAAATGATTTATGAGAAAAACATGGTAATTATTCCAGATTTGCCTCAAAGTATTTTTGGTACAACAGGATATTTCATCTGCAAGTTATTAAGAGAAAGATTTACAGCAGCAATATTCTCTACATCGCCCTCCTACCGTGAAACAAAAGGTGTAGGAAAAGAAAAGTTTACATTTATGTTAATAGATGAATATCAAAACTACCTTAACATAAATAATGAAAGCAATGCGTCTGGTTTAATTGATGACAATACATGGACAGATAAATCTAGGTCTTATGGGCATATAAACATATTTTCAACGCAAGGAATATCATCTCTTCTAGCTCAAACCAATTCATTTCATGGTGTTCACTCACTACTTCAAAATATTCGATGTAAGATCTTCTTACCCACAGATGACTCCGAAACAATAAAATCTGTCGATAATTTGACTAAACATATTAATTTAAACTCAAGCTATTTGCTTTTTCCTGAAGAAATTGGAGATTGTCTTATTTACTCAAGCTTAATGGGAAAATCTGGCTTGTTTGAGTGCAAAATGGCAAGAAGCAAACACTTGCATATGAACTACTTTATTGATTTATCAATTGATTCTTTCGATACCGACTACTCATACAATGAATTACCGCTAGTAAAAAATGATTATTTCATTGATAATAAAAGAAATGCATATGAAGGTATTGGAATGCCTAGATTAGTAATTATCAAATATAAATATTCTTTAGCAAAGGATGATTTCATAAACGCATTAAGAAAAGAGGTTAAAGACTTCAGCTTATTTGGTAAGATTTTTGATAAAATTAGCTTTGTAGATCTTCCTAAGAATGCAACAAGCCTCGACATAGGAAAAACTTACGCAGAGAGCATTAAGAAATCACCTGGCTCCATAATATGCATAATGCGAGGCGGAGGTAATAAAGAAGATTTTGATGTGTTTAACAATAAAATCTTATACGACCTAATAAAGTATTCTATTGAAAATAAATTAGTATCAGAATTCTATTCTGCCATTGGACACTACTCAAATAAAACTGAACTAGACAAGTTAAGCTATGAATATGTATCTACACCAACAGATTTGGGTTACATGATAGGAAGGAAATTTAAATAGCCTTTAAAGGCTATTTATTTTTGCTTAGCAAATAATTTAATTTTTCTAATTCAATCCTATTGTCTTTCATATCATTAAAATTATTCTGTTGTATCTGAATTGCAATATTAGACAAGGCTTTAATCACTCCATTATTATCATCTTCATCATCTAATCGTTTATTTTTTTTAATATCAATAAAACTCATATCATAAAGATCACAGTATCTTATAACAGCTTCATTAGTGAAATAAAGACGAGGAAGCATCCACATAAAACTAGACTCATTTTTACCTCTGTAAAGTAAATTATTAGAACCATTCAACTTCAATGCATGATACTCAATGACATCTTCAATTAAGCAGTATGCAAACAACCCATTATCTGAAAATGCACTTTTTATATTGTTAAAGGTGGCAGAACCGACTCCAGAAAGATCAAGTATCTCATTTTTTGACATCTTTGCTAATTCAATAGTTTTTGAACTACTTCCTTTTAGTTCATAAGGAATTCTGGCTTTACTATTCTTAACTAGCTCTTCCATAGGAAGATATCTATCTTTATCAATTTCGAAAATCCTGTCAGCAAAACCCATTAATTGATTGCAAGCAGAGTAATTAGCAATGTTCGCAATTTTAGCTACAGTATTCTCTTTTAATATATAATTGTATTTATCAGACAGATCTTTAATTTCTTGATAGTAGATTTTGTTTTGTTTCGTTAACAAGTCGTTTTGAAGCACTAATGAAGCTCGTATGCCTCTCTGACTTACATCCGATTGCTTAGGATTACCTTGAGTGACACTTTCAATCTCTTTAACCCATAAGCTTAGCTCTTTCATTTCCAGTGAATCTTCCTTACCTAAGTTTTTTGATTGAATTGCCAAAACTTTTAGTTCATTAACTCTTTTAATTATATTCTCCAAAGAAGATATCAGATCCACGCCATCATATTCAGTATGAATATTTGTCAAATCTTCTTTTTTTTGAACTCTAATTCGTTCTGTGTATGATTTTGAATTAAAATCATCATCTGAGTCAGCTTCGCTCTGTTTAGACATAAGTCGTTTTTGATGATAATGATGGTATTTCATATTTATATTATCAATAGAATCCATCATACTCTTAAGAGTATCATCACCAACATTTTTGTTTCTTGACTCTTTGCAGGAATCATTTTCAAGCTCACTAATGAAACTGTCCAATTCTTTATACTTAGAATCATCTTCAGATGATATTGATACATCATGAGAAAAATTACTT
Organism: Vibrio sp. 2092; assembly: GCF_033339635.1. Lineage (NCBI taxonomy): Bacteria > Pseudomonadati > Pseudomonadota > Gammaproteobacteria > Vibrionales > Vibrionaceae > Vibrio > Vibrio sp. 2092. The sequence continues at coordinate 21,896 of NZ_JAWOUY010000001.1, forward strand.
AATATAGAATCGATTTCTGAATCACTATCAAATTCAGAATCATCAGAATCTGAATACTCATCATTCTCAATAATCTCATCATCATTAAACTCGCCAAACTCACCGAGATCATCAGAATCATCAAGCACACTAAGTTCATCAGAATCATCAAATTCATCTGACTCAAAAATTTCACTGGTTTTTTTACTTTCTTTGTTTTTTAACAAAAGTTCTTTTAGGTTATCTATAGCTTTCATTATTAATTAAATATTTTATTTTTATAAATAGTATCAATTACCAAGATGAAAAACAATTAAGCTCACCTAAGTGAGCTTATTTTATGCAAACTCGACTGCTTACTGACCACTCACCGCCTCATTAATCAGCGACTTTTTGTATTCAAGAAGAAGGGCGATCTTTTTGTTAATCTTTTTCTTTATGATATTTAGATTAGTAACTTCAATATCAAGAAATTTAGATATTGTTTCTTGATCTGCAACCTTTGGAACACAAACAGTCGATTCATTAAAGAAGTCAGCAATCAGATGCTCTTGACCTGTGGCACCTCTAAGGCAATATTCTTTTATATGATTACGCATTGTTATCAATAGGTAATAAGTGTACTTAGAGTGCATGTCAGTATTAGTACATAATCTCATTACATCCCAGTTTGCGATAGTTGTCTTATTTATTCCTTCAATGTATGCAACTTTACCTATTGTGTTTTTTACCCCACTAGAAGAAATCAGAATATCTCCATTGGATAGATGGAATTTTTCACCCGATGGAGAATTAACTTCAAACTTACCCTTAGACACATCTAGGGTATTATCTTGAAGCAAACAAGACTGAGTAATTATCAGGTTTTCATTATCATTATCAGAGTAAGTACAATTTTTCCCTCTCGTGGCTGTGTGAAACAAAGATTTTACGCTTCTAGACTTCCACTCGGAGTTAGTAATTTCATTACCATTTGCATCCAACCCCTTCGTGACCGCATTGTGGATGAGAGCGGTTTTGTATTCTTCGAGGTGGTGGAGTTTTTGGGTTAGATTTCCTATGGATGAATCAACCAAAGATAATTTACTTTCTAGTGTTATTAGTAAATTTTCACGGTCATTCGGTAAGGAGATTTCAGATAATAAAAAGTCACCCATTTTCAAAGCAGGCACAGCACCTGATTGGCAAAAATCACCTGAATCGATATTTAGGACTGAATTATAAATCCATTCCCCTTGATTCATATCTACAGGGATCAAAGCGCAGCAATTATTATCAATCAAACAAGGTTGAGATGTCATACGTCTTTTATTAGTAAGTAGTGCGGCACCTATTTTTGGCAAAATAATGGAACCAGCAGGAACTAGCTTCCAATTCTTACTTTTGCATAATTCCTCAGTTACGTAATTATTGCTATTTACTAAGTATTTTTCATTACCAATAGTGTTCATGTCAGACACTTTATAAAAAGGGATTGTGCCTTTATCTCCTTGAAACTCAACTGGAAAACCATATCCGTTATGCACAGAAACTAAATGCTTTAATCTGAGTTTATTATTGCTCATTGCATGAATCCTTTTGCTTTAATCATCTCATTAAAATCCTTTACAAAAGCATCATAATTTGTCCATCCCAATATTTCATTTACGATATTGCAGAAGTCTACTTTTGGTCTTTCAAGACATAGATTAGAACAATTTAACTTATCTGACTTAATAAGACTTTCAATTTTTGTTGCAATCTTAGAATTCCATTGGCTTCTATTCCCATAAGGATGCTCAGCTTCATTTCTCAAAAATTTGCAGACTTCTGATTTATACAAATCATGATGTCGAATTTTAGTGATTTTTACATTTTCCTTTTCTTCTTTTCCATCAAGCGTTTTTTGAGAAAAAGCAATATATAGCTTTACAATCTCCTTAGCTCTATCATTAAATTGTTCTTTAATGCCAGGATCAACTAATCCCTCAGAATGGCCTGTACTCAATATATAATCAATTATAATTTTATTATTCAGTTTTTGATCAACATTATCCCAATTTTCATAGATCTGCTTAGCTTTAGCTCTAGCAATGTTTATTTCAGAAACCCTATTCATCCCCACAACTCCTTCTCAAGCTCTGCTAACTCAACATCAATCGCTTTAATATCATCAGCAATCTCTTTGGTAGAGCGAAGCACAACAGGCTTATAGAACACCTTGTTAAAGTTGACTTCAACACCCACTGAATTGTCACCAAGAATGTATTCCTTGCGAACCCACTTATCCAAGAACGCTTGAATAGATTTCTCGTTTTCTTCACCTGGTAGGTGAGGGATGATTTCGTAGTCTTTGGTTAGATCGGCTTTTAGTTCGATTGAAAGCTTCATAACCGACTTGCCTGATTTCTTGCCAAGTGTCAGTTTTGGAACAATGAATCCACGCCCCATGCTTTTTTGATTGTCAAAAACGATGTTTTGATTCTCAACTGACGAGTGATACACATCATTCACATTAAGATCAGAATCTATGAAAACTTCCTTAAGTGAATCCACCAATTCTTTATCTGGTGTCATTTCACTACTGAAAATCACACCATCAACACTAGATGTGATTTGCTCTACCACAGAACCATCACTCGTTTTGAAGGCGAACTCTTTGCCATCTTTGCAAACTTTTAGCTCTGATACTTTACTCAGCTTTTTAAAGCCTTTTAACTTTTCACTTTCTGAAAGGGTGTCATAAACAGCTTTCCCGTCCTCATCACGCTCAATAAGCGTCAATTGCTGCTTGTTGTAGTAGAAATCGTACTTAGAAAGAAATTTAACGTCATCTGATTCAACTGGATTGTCGAACTTATCCATGACCCAATCAATGTGTTCAGAATCCATTTTATTGGTTTTCTTACCCATTGATTTCTTAAGCTTAGAGAATTTCTCTGAAGCATTAATCAGTATGATCTTATCTTTTCGGTCAGCAGGCTTATTTTTATTGATAACCCATAAGTAAGTAGTGATCTGAGTATTGAAAAACTCTTCTTTAGGTAGTTGTACCCAAGCTTCAATCCAATCGTTATCAAGCAGCCACTTACGTACCTGGCTTTCGGCTGAGTTTACATCACCTGTAAACATTGGAGACCCGTTATGGACAATAACTGCCTTACCATCAGATTTAAGCTTACTCACTGCGTGCTGCATGAACAGTAATTGACCATCTGATCTTGAAATTCCTGTGTTGACAAAACGACCTGTTTCATCTGCTATCACATCTTTTTCTGAGTCTTTCCAGTCAATACCGTATGGAGGGTTTGCAGAAATAAAATCAAATTCTTTACCAATAAATTTATCTTTAGCTAGCGTGTCTCCATGCTCAATCACATGCTTTGCACCGCCTCCAGACTCTGTACGAAAACGGGATTCAATTTTTGCTAAGGCATAAAGGGAATCATTAATCTCTTGTCCGTAAGTGCTAGTAGTAATATTAGGTAGACGCTTTTTAATTTTGTCCGCACTGCCAAATAGCATGTTGCCACCGCCACAAGTCATATCGTATAGCGTGACTGACTTTTTGTTATCAAGAACAGCGTATCGAGCCTGAATTGCAGCAACAAGATCTATGATGTCATCTGGAGTGTATTGCTCACCAGAAGTCGCAGCAGAGATGTCAGCCCACTTACGCTTAATATGCTCTTCCAAAGTTGTGATATCAGATGCATCGTAGTCGCGCAGATCGATTTCAGCCCATTTTGATGTGTAGTCTTTCAGGCGACCTTTGCTTTTTAGTGATTTTATATATTTTGGAATATCAAGATAAAGCGCATCAGTATCCTGAAGACCTAACAATAGCTTTGTGTTATCGTCCCAATCGTTTAAATAATCAGCAAATTTTTCATCAAATCCTTCCTGGACTTCGCAGATATCTGCAAGTGTACCAATAATAGTTGACTCACCTTTAGCAGCAAGCATTACATGCTCATTATAACTGAAGTCTTGAGTGCTATCTTTAAGCTCTTCACGAATTTCTTCTGTGCTGTAACCTTCACCAATTAGATTGTTTACCATCGTAATAAGACGGGCTTCAACCATTCTTAACACAAAAAACGGCATCATGTACTGGGGAAATTCAGACTGTTTTACGCCAGCTCCACGTAAAGTATCACACGTAGACCATATTTTACTTTCGTACTTCAAAATATCAGATTTTAGACACATTTAATTTAACTCAATTTCAATTTATTAATTACTAATTTGCTTAGTGGAAAAATAAGGGATAAGCACGAGACTTTCTCGAACTATTCGTTAATATTTTATTATTAATATTTGATATTATTTTGTTAATATTATTGATGTGTTTAGCTATTAAGCTTTATTTAATGAATTATAAAAGCTTGCCATTTTATGGCAAGCTTTTTATCAGTTATAAGTTTTTATTTTGATTTCGAATTCGGTCTTCAGCTCCCCGCAGAAGAGAGTGCTTGCACTGTTCTTTTGTGGGCAAACAAACTCCTTAAGGCACTTAACAAAATTCTCGTCAACACCAAACTTTTTAGCATTATTTCCGCGCATCACCTTCATTAAAGCTGCTTTGAAACCATCAAATTCCAAGCGCCCACCATCCTTGATGATATTGACAAAATCAACATTTCTATCCTGAATAAAATCAAACACTAGATCTCTCTGCTCGAAGTACCAGTGCTTAAAATCCTCACGGGTAATCTCGTCACGATTTAGGTCTGATATGTAGGAAATGCTTGATTTTACCTCAACAGGCTTACCACTTCCGCTAGAGCTAGCGTTAACATCATCTTCAATAACCACATCTTCCAGCATAAACGCCAAATCATCGTCATCAATGATTACATTGACTGGTATTAAGTCTTTTGACTCCTTCACGGCTCGCAATTTAGATAAGAACATACGCAAAACAAAGTGTCGGATGTGACAGAGGTGTTTTTTGTCAATATCAACAACAACCTTATATTTTTCAATATGATTGACATATCCTATAATTGGCTTAACAAACTCTTTGAGATACTCTTTTAACTCTTTTTTATCAGAAACACGCTTCTCTACTTCTTTCGCGACCAAAACTACGACATCCTCAACTTCCATTTGAAACTTTTCATCGAGTTTTCTTCCTGAATGATTTCGTGCGAAAGCCAGTAGCTTCTTAATTCCATCATCACGACGCATATTCTGATAAAAACCCTCTATTTCAGACAGAATATCTGTTGCAACAATTTTTCCAGAAATAGTTAGGTTTTCGTATTTTCTAAATGCCTTTTTTATTTCTTCTATATTGTTGTTTTCGTGAGTCCAGTCGATCACAAGGCAATCTTCTTTACCCTTAGCTGTACGGTTAACACGACAACAAGTTTGCACAGCTTCAATGTCTTTAATGTTACGATCAAGAAAAAGAGTGTGCAGGTTCGGATCATCAAAGCCTGTTTGCAATTTCTTTACAACAATAATTAACCCATTGAGTGACGACTTAAAATGCTTAATCACTTCTTTTTCATTAGAGAAACCACAAAGCGTATGTGATTCTTTAGGAATACTGTCTTGCGCATTCTTATTATTGGTATAAACAACGTAAACTCTAGCGTGAAGGCGCTTAAGAATGTCTTTACGCTTGTTTTTATTGAATGAAAGCATGTCTTCATCATTGATATCCTGACCACTTTTCACCTTTTCAACAAGTGCGTTACTTGCACCAAGACTTTCTAGAAGTTGGACTTTAGAATTTATGAACTCCTCAGAAAAAAATTGATAGTACATTTGAGCCGCTTTAACAGAGTGACAAGCAAACATGGCTTTTCCTCTGCTTGTTTGACCTTTAGGGTTGATTCTGTCAAAAATATTGTCAAACATCATACGGGTAGAGTGCTTAACAATAGCTTTTGCTCTCTTAGGGTTCTCATATATATCCTCCTTCTTAAAGTCATAAGACTCGGACTTCGCATCAATCTCTGACTTGTCAGAGTCTACTACAACTTTAAAACTTGGCTTAACCAAACCATCAACTGGATTAAGCACGAACCCCTCATCAATGGCTTCTTTCATGGTAAAAGCATCAAATGCACATCTTTTTTCTTTGTAGCTATGAAAAGAGCCAAATCTGGCAAGCACTTCCTCAGAAGGGGTTGCAGTTAGGCCAATAACAAGGTTCTTCACTTTTTTTGATATTACAGCATCACTGAATATACTCATCATATTCTGGTGTTGATCGCCTGAGTTGCTTCTATGAACCTCATCAATAATAAATGCATAACGCTTATTGGTTCTGGCGATATTGGATTCAAGTAAGAGCTTTTTGATTGCATTCGCGCTTCTAAACTTCTGTATATTAATTATTATTACTTTTTTACTTGTGGACTCCAAAGCCTCCACCAACTCATCTTTACTTCCTATTTCAGCAAAACTAGAGTTATCCATCCCAGGCATTGAATTCAGTTTATTATTTATTTGGTCTTTTAAATCAAGTCGGTCTGCAACAAGAAACACTTTTTCATATGCTGGCTTTGCATCGAATTGTAAGTTCTTTATTCGTCCTGCAAGCCACGCCATGATATTTGTTTTACCAAAACCTGCCGAATACTGAAGAAGAATAGAGTTGATTTTGTTAAATCCACTAATACTATTGTACTCGTATATAAGAGCGTCTTTTTCATGCTGATTTCTTTGAGCAACAGATTCATGATTAAGGATTTCATTAATCAAAAAATCTGGATCTGACTCATGCTTTAGTAGGGTGGTGATCCTTGAAATCGTTCTATCGACACCAAATTTCTGCTTAGGTCTAGGAGAGATTGGTACTGAGTTACTTTTCTCCACAGCGCTAGACTCAACAAAATTATAATATGCGATTTCATTGTAGACACTGTGTTTTGAATAATAGCTAGTCAGAACCTCTTTCAAAGTATCACTCAATTTAAGGATAGGTATACCTGACTTGTTTCTGGAGGAAGTTATTATTCTTTTGAATAGTTTACGACCCTTGTTGTAATAGTCAATCTGTGTATAAGAGCCATACTTATCCTTAGCCAGTGATCGAGCATCTTTTTTTAACTCTCCATGCAAATTGCGGGCAACCGATGCATCGGAGTTATCTAGACTTATTATTGAGCAAGGTTGAGACCAAAGCTGTAAAGCGTGTCGGTAACTGTCTGATTTCTCATCACTGTTCGAAACAAAATCATGCGCCTCTGCATAATTAGTTAGAATCTTATCTATACCATGATCAACACTCCCGCTTGAATCTAAATTTTTAATCTCTAGATAAGAGAAATAAAAACCATTAATAAAGAAGCATAGATCTGGTCTTCGACTAGACACCCCATCTGGATTTCTTTTGTAAACAACTTCCTCTACAACTGTAAAGATATTGCCTGACTCATTCATTTTTTCGCCAAAGAATTCTTCGTTATCATTGTTTGAAACAACATAAAGATAAAATTCCTGACCCTCAAATGTTATGCTTTTGTTTCTTAGTAAAAATTCCGCAATATTGTATTGTGACCTGGATATTCGAGACTGAACTTCTTTTATAAGCTCAACCATCCATGAATCACTCTTTGCTCTTTTTTTTAGTTTTTCGTAGGATGTTTTATTTCTACCTTGAGAGAACCACCTTTTAGCTACGCTAGGTATAACAAGGTCGTCTGTAACAGTCTGAGCATTAGCTTCCTCATACCCGAGACCGCCTTGTGATACAGGAGAGGTTAAAAAGTTTATGATATTTCTTTGAAACGCAATTTCTTTTTTCATTTTTATTCTTTTTTATTTATTTATTTTTTGCAATCTTAATTATTTTTTAGTAAAAATGCAAAGCTATATTACCAAGCTTTTTCCTTTTTATATTCTGGTTTTTTATGTTATAGGTTGCTTATCAAGATTTCATAGGCTTATCTCATTTTGACTCATTCTTTTTCTGTTTAGCGCCTCGTCACTAAAAAACACCTTATTGTAAACAGCAACAATAAAATCGGTTGGCTTTTCAGAAAAACTCTCAAACATATCTTCTTTAATTTTAGGTTTAAGTTGCTTGAGCATTAGCTCCCTAGATGGCAAGCATCTACTTTGACATATTTCATTAATGCAGTTCATACACGGCATAGGAAAAACACCATTTTTTCTTAATTTTTTCTATTTTCTCAAATTTATCACCAAAATTGAAATTTTGGATCATTCAATTCTTGGTTTACTTTGGTTTCTATCGATCTTAAAATTGCGAATGTCAATTAAAATAACTTTAAAAACTAATAATTAAGGAAGCCAAATGTTAAGCAAAATATCTTTATCTGCAATACAATTCTACCAAAAATTCATATCGCCAAAGAAGGGATTTCGTTGTGCATACGGGGTACTTAACAATACTCATGGATGCTCAGGAAGCGTGAAAGCCATTATCGAATCCAAAGGATTGATAAGCGGGTTTTCAGACATTAAGGGGCAGTTTTCTGCTTGTAAGCAGGCAAGCGAGGAACTTAAGCGAAGAAAGAAAAAGAAGAAAAATGATGAAGATGGTGTTTGTCTTGAGCCATGCACCTGTTCGGCTTGTGACTTTTTAGATGCGGTTAGCTGCATACCATAAAATTGACTCTTAATGTTAATTGTGTATTATTAAATAATTAAATTCAAACAGGTAATCAGTCATGAGCCATTATATTGCAGAAAACCACGAATTCGGTGAACTAAGAGGTGTCTACACATCTTCTACTGAAGATCAATTTATGATTGATGATGCTATTGATATGACCAGTGATTTCGATGAGCGCTTCATGACTGATTTCCTTACCGTTGTAGAACAAAATTTTGAGCGAGTATCCTTTTTAACAAAGATCTATGTGAATCCTGAACATAGAGGTCATGGTTTCGGTGCTCAAATGCTTGATAGCTTTTTAGATAAAGTGAAAGAGTCAGAACTTATTTTTTTGTTAGCAAGAGTCTCAAACCCTCAAGCGAAAGGTTTTGATCTCATCGACTTCTACTGCGATAGAGGTTTTTTCCCAATTAAGCTAAGCGATGGTGATCTACTAATGGTAGACAAGAAAAATTTCGAATTATTCAAAACCACTCTGGATTTTTAAATAATTAAACATTTACCTTTGTTGTGATTCATGTATAATAAAAACACAAGTAAGGTAAAGGAAATCTAACATGAGCAGCGCATTACCATCAGTATTCAACCATCAATCGAGTGGTGTTTCTACATTTAACCCAAGGTATCTTGGTGATAAACTCGATGAAATCATGCTGAAATACGAAGTCACTAAGCAAGAACTCAAAGATGCATATCAGTATGTCAATGCTCATAGATCTGTCATTTCCGCTCACCTTATTTCAGGCAACAATTCGCTATTTCTTAACAGCTTAGATAATGCGATTAAATCCCTTGACGCTACTTTCTGGCTGCATTTAATTGATGACACTAAACTCCGTAATTACATGGATACAGGTTCGTACAACAACTGGAAGGATAGCTTAACAGTCGCCAAGAAAACCCCTGAATTCAACAGAGAAAACGCTGAAGCTCAGTTACAATCCTACATTGGTGATATTGAGAGTATTTTCACTCATAGAATCAACACCATTTTTACAAAGCTATCTCCTGAACATGTCACCAACTCTCCAGCAGGCTTTAGAAACCGAATGATTTTTAGTCAATGCGGTTCTAGCGTTGAAGATTTTAAAACAAGTGGATATGTACACGATTTACGATGTGTGATCTCATTACTGCGCGGTGAAAACGAGATGCCTACCGTTCGCTCAACCGAAGTTATCTTATACCGCGTATTTGACAATACTGGTAAATGGTTACTAGCTGATGGTGGTTCATTACGCATCAAAGCATTTAAGAAAGGCACTGTACACATTGAAATCGACTGGACTATTGCCGATCAACTTAATGCTGTTTTGGCAAACCTTCACCCTAATTGCTTGCCTCAAGCTCGAAAAATTAAGCCCTTGTTTAAATCAACATTAGCGCCCGTAGACACACTTATCAGTCATGAGGTACGTGCTAGATTTAGCCAGGTTAGAATCAGCCACCCTTTTATTGATAACTCTGAATATGTAACTGGTAAACGCGCATTCACACCTAAGCGTATTCGAGATAAATCAACCTACGTTGCGACTCTTTCATTTAATAAGTTCGATACAAATCACTTAGACGAAGCAAAGTTTATTCTATCTACAGTGTTTGGTAGCGAACCCACTTTAGATAGCTTTACCAATGAGCTTGAATGGAAGTTGGGCGAGTTTAACCCTTATGATGCACTCGATCATCTGATTTGTGTTGGAACATATCCAGAAGTGGTTAGCCACCAGCTTTATGAGAGCACAGATTACATTTGCAGCTTAGTTTCAGATGTGATTAATATTGATGCAAACGAGGATGTTTGCGAGCCTTCTGTGGGGCGCGGTAAGCTTGCAAAGTTATTACCTAAAGACCAAACCAAATGTTTCGACATTAACGCTCTAAATTGCGCTGTGGTTGCAGGATTGGGCTATTCGGTTGAGCGAAAAGACTTCCTAGATTATGCGAATGAAACATCAGATCGTTTCGACTGGATTATCATGAATCCACCATACCTAAATCAATTGTATTGGACTCACCTAAAAGCTGCAATGAGCCTATTAAAAAGTGGCGGTAAGGTGGTTGCTGTAGTACCTCAATCAGTTAAAGGTAAAGAATCTGAACTTCCAAGCGATATCACCATGACCATCAACTATGAGGTTAAGGAACAGTTTGAAGGTACTGGCGTTCTAAATATCGCTGTAATTACATTAGAAAAATCAAATGTAATCAGGGGTGAGTTTTAATTATTTACTTTTATGCTTACCCATGTATAATTTGGTCATTAATAAAGATAAAAGAGGCAGGGATATTTCCTGCCTAATTATAGAGAACTTCGAATATGACAACTTCAGTAATTTCCCTTGAACATGCTGTTATCAGCAATAATGAGTTACGCATTATTGGCGCATCTACCTCATTCGCAGGTGAAAAGCGCATCGATATTCCGTCCGTAAAAGCGGTTCAGGATAAACTGAAATCTGTCATTGAGCTTGCTCGTACACATGGCGCTAAGATCAAAGGTCAAAAAGCGATGAAATCTGAGTTAAGCAATCTTGACTCAACGGTTTCAGCTCTAACTGTTACATATCATGCCTTATTTGATAGTGCTGTCGAGTTTTGGAAGGGTAAAGTGGACTTATCCTCAAAAACAATCCCAAATTACAACATTGATGCACTTAATGACGGGTACGAACTTCGAAACAAGATGTGGGAGCTGTTTCACCATAATCAACCTCTAAGCAAAATTCTTGAGGTCAATAGACGATTAATCGATATTGAAAACTCAATTATGAGAGCTAAAAACCCTAGTGATATTACCTTCACCCTGTAGATTTAATTATTTACTTTTAGTGTTGTTTATGTATAATAACCATGTAGACAATTACTGTGGATAAGATATGCCTGAACATTTAAAAAAAATTGCGGTAGTAACCATTAAATCTGGTGATATTGCGGGTGCTAATTTGGTTCAGGTATCACTTGTTCGAAACAATGCAACGCATCAGCTATTAACATTATTTAAAAAGATGATTGAAGATAGGATTGATACGTATCAAATCACTGTAGGCTCTGATTATAGCGCCAGCGGAACTCCTAGCAACGAAACTCTGAATGACGATGTAACTTCCCTGGTTAATGCCATTTGCGGAAAAAAAGATTGCTGGCTTAGCAATCGTGACAAATACATTGTTAGCCCGATGAAATACTACAAAGTCTAATAGCTTGAGGAAATAACAATGACTCTCACTGAAATTAAGGCAGCAATTCAAGCTGGAAAAAAAGTCTTTTGGAAGAATGAAGGTTACATTGTTCAGAAAGATTTAAATGGTAACTTCCATATTATCTGTCTTTCTAACAACAACTCTATCGCATTGACTTGGGATGACGGTATTACTCTTAACGGAAACGAAGAAGATTTCGTTTTAGATTCAAACCCCAACTATGTTTTTGATGATATGGAGGCCACCTTCACTAAGGTCGCAAACACCTTCAAAATCACGTCACTAGGCTTCACAGTACACGTTAAAGGTTTTATGCCTAACAAGATTAATGTGTTAAACGGCATCATTGATGACAATGGCTACATGACGGATCTAAAGGTTAACCTTACTGGCTCAGATAATGGTGTTAGCACACCAATGTTGGAAGTTCAGGAGCTAAATCAAATTTTGCTTGATTCGATCAATGCAACTTTCAGTCTCGTTGACAAAATCAACAAAAATAAAATGCAACTCACACCTGAAAGCTTAAAGCATCTTGGTGATTTTGATATCACTATTTTTGAAAAATAAATCAAAAAGAAAAGCCGATTATCGGCTTTTCTTTTTTTGGAGGACATATGTTTTTTAAGAAGAAGCAGCCATGCTTTAAATGCGAAACACCTACAAAACTGACTTTTGAGAAAAAACCGACATGTGGAACATGCAAGATTGATATCTTGACGAGTCGTGAAGATGTTGTTTTGTGTCCAAAAGATGGTCAAAAAATGGAAAAGGTTGTTTTGGAAGAGTCTGAAATTATCATTGACCGATGCCCTGAATGTAAAGGGGTATGGCTTGACCCTGACGAGCTTGAAATGCTCAAAGACTCATCAACCAATTCTAATTTAGCCACAGGCATTTGTTTGGGTATTGCTATCGGTTAAACTAGAACCATAAAAAATATTAGGTTTTATACAGTTAAATAGGGCGCTTATGCTTGAAGCAAAATACAAGGCAGTGATTCTTAAAGGCAAGAATGCCTCAAATCAGATTCATGATGTACTAGCCATAAATTTCAAAGAGAACACTGTTCAACTTTCTGGTTGTCCCGCACAGAGATCGTTAAAATCAGTTTCTTTATTACCTTATACCCAAATCAAGGATTCAGATGGGAAAGAGTTGTACTTGGGTGACTTGGTTCGATGCCACCATGACGAAATGATTCGCGAAGTAGATTGGAATTACGAAGACTGTGGCTTCATCTTAAGAGAGTATGGTGAAACTCGTGATAGTAAAGATGAGACCAAAAAGCGGTTCATGGATCCTCTATATTTTTCTGACACAAAAGTTACGTTTTACGCCAATAAGTATGATGGCACTACCGATGAAAGAGATTTTGTTCAATACATTTAACAACAAAAAAGCCATTACTGAGTAATGGCTTTTTTCTTTATTAATTTTCTAAGATCTGAACTTATTATATCGCTCATCTTTTTCTGCTTGTTCACACGCGGTACTACAATATCCAGTATAAAACACAGTTGGGTAATAAGTTTTATTACAATAGAAGCAGCGCTCTTCCTCAACTCGCTTAGACTTAGAACTGCTACTTCCACTACTACCACTGCTGGAAGGAGACCCCCCAGAAGAGAACGCAAATAGACAAATCAAGCCTACAACAAACACGCCTGTCATGATTGATTCAACGATCTTAAAGGCGGTCATTGCCCATATGATAACACCAATAGTTAATACTATTAGCAGCCCAATGAGAAGATAATAAAACGCCCAACCCCAAAGGGAGTCTCCTGTAGATTTTTCCCTGAACACAAAGAATATGTGATATGCGCAAAGAGTGATCCACACAGCTATAGAAAAGTATCTACCTTTCCCATCAAATGCAACAATTGCTATCTCAATAGCGATAGCTAACAACAAAGTAAAAAATATCAACTTCTTGTTTAGATGTTGTAGTCCCAACATTCCATTTCCTTATATTCCATACAAAAAACACCCTTACTGGATATGCAATAAGGGTATTATCACAATAATCAGAGATTATTCAACGACCTTAAAGCTCTTTTGTAGAAAGCACTGAATCATCCATAGCAAAAACCTGCAATTTTCCATGTGTAATTTCTGCATATGTCATTTCATTTCCAAAACTATCAAAGTCTTTAAGATAAGCTATAGCCTTTAGGATTTCTTTAGGCTTTAATCCAGGCACCTTTTCAGACTTACCATCAACAGTGTTAATGACCGCACTTTTATCACTGGTAATGCCTGGTGACTTCTTAATACTGGTGATTGATTCAATGTTAATTACTGAATCTTCATTAACTATAATGAATTTCATGGTCTAACCTTATTTATTGAATAATTGTTTTTTGATTTGCTTCTAGCAATTCTAACAGAAACTTTTTCATTTCAAAGCTTGAAAGGTTCATACCTTCTAGCAATTCTGCTGATACATCTTCACCTTCGTTCAGAGCATTCATAATCTGACAAATCTTCGAAAAGTCTTTGTTTGTTCGTAGAATCCCGATGAGTCTACGAGCATGGATATTTGCAATATCTTGAATTGAGTCTTGCCCCCACACCCAATCTTCCAAATTTAGTAGAGGAATCGAAACCAAGCTGATCCATCGATCTACAGATTGTCGCCCGAACGCCTTGAACGGATATGTCTGGAACATTGTAGAAATAGGCTTAGTTGAACTAGACAAACACTCTTCAATAGTTGGTAGCTCCAAATCTTCGTAATCTCTGATCTGACTCCAGTGATCACCAAAAAGAATCTCAACAACCATGTTGTGACAATGCGACATCGCTAAGTGTGAAATCATAATCATGCTTTCATACTCAGACTCATAGTTTTCCTCATCAAGCATATTTGAAAACAAAGCGCGAAGATGTTCTTCGTTCACCTCATCCTCAAGACATACTTCTCGCCCAAACGATGCATGTACAACGTTCCCTTTACTGCGAACAGGGAATAAGTCCCAACTCATGATATCGGTAGTCGGTAGACCTGTAGATTTTGTCACAAGCACCGTAAAACCATTCCCTTCAATTTTTGCGACATCATTATTTTGGTCAATAACCTTAACTGGACGACCGTCTTGAAGCTCTAATTCAGCTTCCCAATCAATTTTTGTATTAACCACATTCAATGGGATTTTTGTCATTTATTACACCGCTTATCTATTTCTTAAATTTGTAACTGAACCTCACAAGTGAGGAAGGTCGATTAGTGCTTTGTCGCTTCTGTGTCTGGAACCCACGCATCAGCGCCAGCTTCCACACACTCTTTGATCGTTGCAGAATGCTCACTAACTGTCTTAACGCTTAAATACTGCAAATCCTCTGGTGGCTCGCACTCCCAAGATTCTACAAAGCTCTTAGCTTCAGACTCATTTTTGAATGTTACTGCCGAGACTTGACCTACAGGATCCCAATTAGACCAGAACCCCAACCCAATGAATGAGCCAAGGTAAACCCCTTGCTCTTTTGAAAACAAGAGAATCCCATCAAACAATGTTTTATCCATTATGACACCTCAATGTATCAACTAAATTGGTTGTTTATTAGTTAGTGCAATCCAAGCAATCCAAGCACCCTGTGCCATTTCTTCCTTGTACCAACCCGAATCCCAAACAAACTCCCATTCGAAAGTGAGGTTATGATTTGGATGAATTGACTCAAACCAGGATTCGAATTCCTCATGATGCTTGAGGTATAGCTGCTCTGAAGCTGATGGCATAGTCAAATTCCTTTAAGCTACTTTTAGATTTCCAATGCGACCTTCGGAGTCGTTAAACAAAAACAGGTTTACTTGAGAAGAATCCGCTGGAGACCAGTTATCTACATTCAACCCACTTAAAATAGTGGTCATGTATTCATTGTTGGTCGCTTTAGCTTCATTAATGGCATTGGTTTTTAACCATTCATTAATGTTTCTTGAATTGCGCTTTTCAGACTTGTAGTTCGTTCTAGGGAATGGAGTAGTAATTCGTCCAGAAACAGTTCTAAAAACATCACCTTCTAAAAGCGGAATACTTTCATTATTTACAGGCATTTTCAGCTCCTTTTTTCATGATTATATGCTTTTAATTATTAAAGTCAATAAAAAAGGAAGGCAGAGCCTTCCCTAAATAATTCGCCAGCTTTAAATGATTATGCTGTCTGAGCATCGCTTACCGTTTTAATAACGATACCTTTTCCTTTATGCGCATTTTCAACCATTTCTTTTAGGTCTTCAATCTTACGCTTGAATTCAGGATCGACCACACCGCTAGCTTTATGCTCTTCAATTCGAGCCTTAACGCGCTGCTTGTATTGAGGGAAGTCAATTTGCTCCCATTGCTCATGATCGACACCATGAAACTTCCAGAAATTATCTACAGCATCGGCTTGGATAACTCGCGGACAACGCTTTTCAGAGATCTTAACTGGAACGCCATGAGCAAGAGCCTCAATATCTGGAACCATTACAATAACTTCAGTGATTCGTGCGCAGTCCAGCTTAGGACTCTCTTTCACGCCTTGTCTAGCTTCTTCAAATGACATGAAGTAAGCAACAAACTCACCATTTTCAGCTTGGTAAATTGTGTGTTCTTGAGTTTGCGGCAAGTTTTTGCTTGTACGGGTAAAGCAGTGACCAACAAGCAACGCTTCAGGGTATGGGATATCAACGGCAAAGTTCCAAAACATTGCCTTTCGCATTACCTGACCACGATTTCGCAATGCATCAGCAATACCTTTCTCAAGACGGTGTGAGTAATAAGCTACATGTTGAGAAGTGCGAGAACGTAGAACGTGCATTTTCATGGTGGACACCTTTATTCTTTATTTATTCAATTTGTGCTTTGATGTTTTTAATTATACATATATAAGTTAGTTGGTAAAGCATTTTTTGAATAAATTATTAAATTTCAAACCGCGTCCTGGATTGCTAACAAACCGATAAACAGGTAGGATTGTCGAAGTTTCAATAAGAAAAAAGAAAGCAGATGAAAGAGACAATCGAGAAGATAAACCAAGCGATTGAGAGGTGTGAGCATCAAGAACTAGCTTACCAAGTAGGCAAGATCGCCAGAGAGAAGGGGATGAGTCACCTTGCTGACAAAACAGGGCTTTCTAGAGAAACCCTGTATCGAACATTAAGCAGGAAGGGAAATCCGTGTCTTAAAACCGTGCTAGTCGTTATGAATGAGTTAGGCTTAAAGCTAAGATGTGATCAATCAAGTTGACCTGAAACGAACAAAGACAAAGAGAATAAGGTCAATATGTCATGACAATCATCGTGCGCCATCAATTCAAGGCATTCCTTTTTTGAAAATGATTTAACATCCGAAATCGCCTCCCCATATTCCCTGCATTCAACACCATCTTTGAGTGATTTTGCAACGAATAGGCTAGTAATTAGACCGTTATCTGGAAACTCTTTAATGATTTGAATATCTTCGGCAATCAAGCCAATTTCTTCTTCCAGCTCTTTATTCACGCATTCAATAGGGGATAGATCTTCAACACCAAAACCTTTCACAATTTCCCATCCCCAACGCCTTGTATGATGCCTAAAATTCCTCACAAGCATGAGTTCGCCATCCTCATTGATTGGCACTACCATAACACCGTAGGGAGCGTTCCACGACTCGCGAATGTACGTTCCTTTTTGACCGTTGGGGAATATGACGAAATCATCATACAAGGTCATGAATCTATTCGAAAATACAGGATTTTCTTTTTCTATTTCGATTTCACCCTTGCGGTGATCTCCAAGATATATGTCACTTTTCATAATATTCTTTATTGTTATTTATTTAGTAAATTATAAATTATCTGCAACAAAAAAGAAACAAGCCCGTCATTGACGGGCTTGTGTGATAAATTGGACAGGTTAATTCTGGTTTTTTGCTGCGAAGTAATCCGCCTTCTCTTTAGCAAATTTCACATTTTCATCAAGTCGCGCTTTCCAAATTTCACTATTCCTGTCTTCGTACTCCTGAAGAGAAGACACTTTTTTCATTGAGCGTAGTGGAGTTACGTGCCACATTTTGGCTTCTACAGTTCCACATCGGTCACTATCGGTGAAAATATTAGCGTATACCACACAAGGGAACTGATACATCTCATTATCAATTTCAATGTTATCTTCAGTCAAAAGGTATGGCTTTAATCCGAATTTAGCAATTGGCTTTAGCGCTAATTGGTGCTCTTCGAATAGGGAATTCACATCAAAAATAGGTGCGATATACACTTCTTCTTCGATCCGATTTGCTAAGTACAATTCGGTATCTTCAGGATATTCAGGGTCAAACTCAACACCTTGATCGCTCAATTCCTGATCAGTCATTTGTCGAGTTAAAGCTTTAATCCCCAAATGCTCAACATCTTCAAAATCAATAACACCAATCTTATTCAAAAGAGTCACCAGATCAGATTTTGACTCTAGTAGAATATGCTCGCCTTCAGGGTTTCCCCAAATTGTTGTAAAACTCATCGTATTAATTCCTTAAAGTTGAGCCTGGATCATTGCAGGGTAAGCGACATGCATTGATTTTGATTGCACTTCGAAGCTATGCTCCCAAGTAGCGCCAATTTTGAAAAAGCGAGTGACATGACATTCGTCTGGATTGTTGTCAGAGATACTTAATACCGTCACATCTACGTATCGATTTACAACACAAATTGTTGGAACCGTACCTCGATGGCACATTTCAAATTTGTGTACAAAACCTTTAATGCTGTCTTGATTTTCCCCGAACTGTTTAAGCTTGTGAGATAGCTGACTTACAGCCAACTCATTCATCGCAATCCCTAAAGACTCAAGACTTTCAAAACGACTCGAATTGATAGTGGATACGTCGATATTTGTTGATGCTACAAGGTTACGTTTAAGGTTCAAAAGACGAAGCTTTTTAAGAGCATCATTATTAGTTGAGGCTACATTATCACATCTCAACAGACTATTCTCGATATTGTCATTGTGAATCACCAGAAAAGCATTATCTTGTTCATCATTAACAATCATATTCAATTTCATAATGCATATATCCATTAAATTTCATGAAGGAATCCAAAGGCTAGCATTGCATCTGAATTCCCTTTTATTGTTAAGCTGCGAGCTGACTAAGATCAGAAACTGTATCTAGTTCCGAACGATAAAAGTAAGCAGCACATCCGAATTTGTCCATGTAGCTATCATCCTTGCCAAAACAAGCTTTCCAACCGTTAATCTCAGGCACCACCATAGATTTGATATTTTGGTCATGACCAGATCCCCAAACAGCATCAAAAAGAGCAATCGCACCGCGTTGGATACGGCATGGCTTTGTCAAATCACGGAAGATAAACTGGTAAGCATCCATATAGCCAAACCAAATTGGTAAACCACCATATCCAGCATTTCTTAGTAGCTCAATCATCCCTTTGGTATTGATAAGCTGCTTGCTTCCTTGATTAAGCGAATACTCAGGAATATTGAGCAGGTATTCTTTTTCTTCCTCAGTCAGGTCACGATCAGCCTGATTAACAAAATCTTCGATTTTGATGTTAGCAAGTGCCATTAAGTACGCTAGTGGCTTGTCGCTCATCGCGGTATCAAGATCGCTTGAAACATTACTCTTATACTTCAAAGAAAACGTTTCATCTTCAGCGCTAACGGAATCCAAATCAAAGAACGGATTGAACTGTAACTCGAATCGCGAACCGTAATGCGCAAACAAGTCTTTTGGAGTCGTTTTGTCGGATTGTTCCAGTAGTTCTGATAGTAATGGATTAAGGATATCCTCAATGTCGTCATCAATATCAAGACAGAAATCGATATCGGCATCATCACAAGCTTCAAAGATTTTTGAACATAAACGATTTAAAATCTCTTGGGATTTTGCTTCATAATATTGAAACTTGGAATGAGATTCTGAACATAATCTCCCCAAGAACTCATCCAGATTATCTAGGTACGCCTTATTCAAATCAAACGCCTCTCCGTTGGTTTCAGCGCGTTTCATTTGACCTTTTGCTGTGTTCTCTGCAAGCTTAACGAGTCGCATGACTTCTTTTCTCATCACAAGCGAACCATCTAAGATATTGCCGAGTCGATGAATATTGAAGACTTCACAGTCATGAAAAACAATACCATCTTTTAGTTTCTCAATAATCTTTGTCGCTAGGGATTCATTTGTGTCAGTCTCACTCACACAAACATAGATAGTTTCATCACATAGCGAAATTTGAATTTCGTTATTCATTTTGGCGGTGTCCTTTAATTTATTTATTGTTCGATTATACATTAATTGCATTATCGGTCAATATTTAAATAAATAAAAAGCGATGCAAAAACCAGTCTCGCACCGCAATTTTGGACACAATGAAATGGAACTAGACTTCTTCCCAACACCAGTTACTAGACATAAAGCTTACCACCTCAAGCTTCTTACCATCGACTTCAATCTCGAAATCATTCAGCTCATTGGTGTAGTCATTTTCCAGCTCTTTTAGAGTAAAGCACTTATTCTCATTGTCACGAACACAATGGTAGTAGTCTCCTAACTCTTTATTTACAGCCTCCGCGATATTGCAGGCAACTTGAATCTCGAACACTGGCTTTTCGAATCCGTTCCATAGGTCGCCAGGAATTGCGTAACCTTCAAAGGTGAGGTTAGGATCGTTATCAATAGTAAAAAAGCCTTTCTTGTACGTTTTAGGGATGCCGCTGTCCGCAATCTGGAACCCTTCACGCACTTTCAAGTTACATACACGAGTAACAATACCGCCACCAACAGGAAAAATACATGCGTGACCATCTTGGAGACGCACCTCATAGTAAACACCGTCTTTTACAAGCAGCTTACTCTCTGTAAGAGCCTTATCAAAAATATCCACTTTCACGTCCTTATATCATCTTGAAAAATCAGAATGGAATACAATCATTCAAATTGCAACAGGCTTCTTTTCTAGCTTGCCGCTCAAAAAATCTTACTGATGGCTTAGAGTGATTGTAATTGTACAGATAGGCTTTTCTACTGAACTCAAACAGCTTTTCGCCACCAAGCTTTGTCAAAGCATTCATCTCGCTTTCGCTGGTTGTACTATACGAAAACACTGTACTATCTAATCGATCATTCGGAATGACAGATAACTGTTCTCTTGCTGTCTTTAGCGTTAACTCGTTTGCGCTCAAAATCGCATTCCAAACGTCAACTCGCAGAGTAGTAGGGCAATTTGCACCATCTGTATAGTACAAAAACATACAGTGAGGACAGGCATCAAAACGAAAGCCGTAACCAGAAGAATCATATTTAGAAAGCGCTGGCTTACCACAATTTGGACATTTCGAGTAATATTCCGAACCTGACATTTCATCACCTAATTTATCGATCAGAAGTTTTCTTGTTCTTTATTATACATAAATTGGTTGCGCGGTCAAATAAATATTAAATAATTAAATATTGACCTAATGCCTTATTTGAGTATAATGAATGAAAACTTAAAGAGGAATACCGCCATGCACAAGTTCGAATCAATCACTGACCTACCAGGAATCCAAAGACTCATCACTAAAGGTGGAGAGAAAGTAAAAATCTATTACCGTAAAAATAGAGATAATTTAGGCTTAGATTTAGGCATGGGTTTGGACTTTGTGAAAAAGCACCACTCATTACCTGACACCGAAGAATTGCTAAAAACACACTACGGACTGCTCTGTGAAATCCAAACGCAAATTGCAGTAGAAGATCTGTTTTGCTCATTTCAGGGTGAATCATATAGCCCAGAAGGTGAAGCAGCACCTTTCATTAAAGCGCAAGGCTTATTCCATACCAGCATGAGTGTAGGAGACATCATTAAGTACGGTGACACTTACTACTTTGTGGACTCATATGGTATGACAGAGATGTAAACTATTGTTCATCCCCTCCTTAGGGAGGGGTCTATAAACATCAATTTTCCATGATCATCACAATGTAAGATTCAATGAATAAATCTTCAAAAGACAACAGTTCTCATAAAGTGAGCTAAGAAGCAAACAAAGTTTGCAGATATCAATCTTCCTCGCTTTTTCTTGTAACGAGTCCGAATTAGAGGGGCGTTTGCATTGAGATGTCTGTGATTGCATTTTGGATAATCACGATACAAAAGAGCTTTACCGCTGCAATAATTGCGCTTAAATATCCTTTTTTAATTATTAAATTATTGACTTTAGCCTTAATGTCTATATAATTAGAAACATAGAGATTAAGGAGCAAGCCATGAACAATCTAACTTTAGACGAAATCCAGAAAATCCACGATGAAATTCTTGAACAATGTTCTAAAGCCATTCCGACCAAAAGCTGGAAGCATCAAGTAAACAGCGCGGTACGAGTGGGAACATATCAATCTGCTTTCGCTAAAGCACATGTTGATGGCAATGGTGATATCTATGTAAGCGTTCACCCTCTTTTCCTACAAACACGCTTCGTTAATAAGCTTAAAGCAGTGATGGCGCATGAATTTACGCACTTTGTTTTAGGTTTAGATGAAAACCATAACAGCAAATTCAAACGTTTTGAGTCATACCTACTGGATAACATTGATTGCGATCTAGATGCTGCTAAATCTGAAGCTGACGAGTTTGTAAGTAAGATTGATTACAAATGGACAGTAATCGCTCATCTGGTAGACGGTACAGAGCTATTCATTGGCGGTGTTCACAGAAAGACAAAAACCTATTCAGAATACCCAAGAACAGAGCGTGAAAAGCACACGGTAAGCGTTGGTGAGCACAGAGGTAAAACCGTAGCTCGATACGAATTCATTCAAAACAGATAATTAAGGTAAGCCCCGCCTTCGGGCGGGACTTATAAGGGATCAAGCCATGCCTAAAGAAACTAACATCCTATCTGAAATCTTATTCAATATTGATAAGCAATCAAGCTTAAAAATTTACTTTGAGCCACCTGAAAAGGCTTATTTAATCTACGTCTTTTCAAATCCAGAAGCTGTAGAGAGTTTCTCAAGTACCTTTAGCCAAATCACAAGCAAAACCCACCCCTCATATGAAGGTGAATTCAACTATGTTGCTTGTGAATTCGAGTCGGCTAAAAAAGCTCAAGAGTTTCGCAATAAGTTTGATACCGTAAGTCTTAAGCTTAAAGCGTCTGATACACTTTTAGAAAATGACAACAGTGATGAGTGGTTCAGAAATACGGTACTTGCAGAAACAAGTGACCAACTACCTTTTTCTTCTTTTGTAACCAGCAATAACACTCTTAATTCTAGCGATGTTGAAAAAATTAAGATTGCTCAAAATGCGTATCAGCGTGATTTGAAAACCTTGCAGGTTTTAACAAGAAATGAAACCAAATCTTTTAACTACATTATTGACTGTGTTAAAGATATTTTGGTAAACGGTGGAATGTTTTTAAATCGATCCGATTGCAATATTGTAATTGATTACTACGTATCTTTGATGAAAAGTATCCCATACTTTGCTGGTGGCGTGGATGAATTCATTAGCTCAAAACTCACAAAGTACATTTGCGATAGAAAAATGGCTCTCGCTGAGTCCAGCATGTCCCAACACGAAATCATGCAGGATGAAGGTTTCAGACCATTAATTGCGTACAACGCTGATTACTCAAGCATTGAACTCACCAAGGAGCAGCGTAGCGCTCTCCATGATAAGAAGCCACCAACGGAAGTGAAGAGCATCTTGAGTAGCGTTCAATTGACTGATATGCAATGGCGCAATGTCGCTCAGGAGCTACAAAGCGTTTTGACACATTCATACCTAGACAACCATTTTACAGATGGTAATGATGCCAATGATAAAGAATATGGTATTAAGCAACTTATCCAAATCTCGTTTCAAACATTTAATACTCAGCTTTTGTACAAGTCTTTAAATGACATCTCCAACTCTCTTAACAAGATGAGTATGATCGAAACGGTGGATAAACTTAACTTAATCCATAAAGAAACAGCAAGCCGACTACTCTCTGTGAGCTAATCTGAAACAATAATGCGTACAAAGATAAATATCGCTCGCAAGGGGCGATATTTTTATTTTGGCAAACTTGGGTTTTTATTCATTTTGAAAGATCTAGATATTGTTTGATTACAATGATAAATTGAATTCAAATAACTCAATTTATAAGGCTTTATCATGTTTACTTTCGACATGTCAATCGATCAGAACTATGCATCATTTAAGTGCGATGAATCTGATCTAGAGGTTTTTATTGATTCATTCGACAACAAGAGTTTTAGTGTTCGGCTTGGCACCATCCACTCAACACAATCGATTGGTGATGTTGAGGCTAGCAGTAGTGAAGAACTCAACTTTAAACTAAGCGAACTTGTTAACTCTATTCTTTAAGACTCTACCTTTACGCACAGCCCGAAAATGTTTTTTCTCGTGGTTGTGCCGTTCACATGCCCTTTATTGTTCGAGATTCTATACTGATTACCTTTGATTGACTTAATCAAATGGAGGTATTGAGAACCACCGACATAGCACAGAACTATATCACCCTTTCTTAATTCGGTTTTTTCCGTAACTGGAACTACTGTACAAAGCTGACCTGACGAAATCCTTCCCACCATTGAGTTACCGCGAGGGCGGAATGAGATAGTTTTCCCACCTTTAAGCTCATTAATATAATTGGTTGCCCAACCCATAACTTTTCCTTATTTCATTTTTATTTGCAAGAATAATAACACATTAGGAAATCCAAGACCGATTAAATTTATTCGCAGCCAGATAAGCCACCAGCATTGTACTAACGAATTTTCTAGGTATGTACTAGACTCAACTATGCCTTACGGAAAAGGCTTGTTTAAGACCCACTTGGAGGCCATATGAGCGATCAAGACAAACTAAACGAGATGAAAGAAGCCGCAAAGCGCGGCGCGATGCAAGCGGCTGAAGCAGCTTTCGAAAGCGGATATAACTCTGGTTTCTTTAACGGGTATCAGATAGGGGAGACCGTTGGATATGTGAGAGGTATTGATTCATTAAAGGCAGCAGTCTCTGATGGTTTGAGGCATGGCTCACCAGAATGTGCCAAAGCAATGCAGAGTCTGAAATCTCTCGGACTTGCCGATGATGAGTAAAAAAAAGCGGGTCTCTCGACAGAGACCCGCTTTAAAATTAGAACGGCAAATCCTCACTAAACTCAAGAATAACATTACCCTGAGGAACAAAAGGCTTTAAGGCGTTCTGCAAAGCCTGAATTTCATGGCGTACCAACATTTTAGTTGTTGGTCTTTTTTCCAAGTAATACCATCGATTTCTGCAATCTTTATTGAATAGCTTGTCACCGCTTAAACCGCAGTATACTGACAAATCACTCACGTTTTCGTAGCTTACAATAGGCTTTCCATTCACTGGTGAGTTTAAGGTTAGCTCACGCAATTCACTGAGGCTTTTAGCACCAAAATAGCGGATCACTGTTTGCCATTGCCGAGGTCTAGACTCAAACTCCAATCTCTCAGGTGCGCCAGAGGAATAAACGGCGTAATCTAAAAACAAACAGTGAGGGCAGGCAAGCACATGCTCGGAGTATTCATACTCCCAATCATCTACAGAGAAATGAATGCTAGGTTTTGCGCAGTTTGGACAGGCATGTAAATGGTCTGAAATGTTCATGGCGATGTCTCCTTTATTATTTCTAATTATACACAAATAACAAAGAAGGTAAATAATTTAATAATTAAAAAAGCCCATAGTATGCTATGGGCTGTATTCACCTATCGTCTACCCTTAAGCAGGTGAGTGAGTAAGGGTGAAAAAGCAATTGGGTATGCTAGCTACAATATGTCGCAGAAGTTTTTTGCCAAATGCGGTATTTTAAGATTCTATCAATAACTACACTGCCATATCAAGACTTGATGTTCGCCGTTTCAGATTTTGCTTAGCGTACATATCCAAAAATTGAGGTTTCTGCTCAATAAAATCCTTACAAATCATTTTTGCCACATCGATTTGATTTGATCCGCTAGAAACACTTTCTCTTACAGCATCTCTGTTAGACACAAAGAAAGACGGAGTGATTGATTCAATTTCTGGAAGATTTTTTTTATCGGTTTCCCCTAGCAAACCGTCACTGTTTAGCTGATGCAAAAAACTTACTGTTGCAGGATCATTTGAAAATTCAATTCTAATAACGACTTCGCCGCTTTGCTTATGAAATCTTGAGATATTTAATGGTTTTTTTAATTCGTCAATACCGTCAAAATACATTTCACCATTTCTGGACTTCACTTTATCAAGAAGTTTCATTAACTTCATATCAGTAATTTCAGAATCTGGAATGTCTATTTTTTTATTTCTTACAAAAACGCCATGATTAACATAAAGTAATTTTGATAATCCGTCAGTTTGCTCATTCAAACTTTCTAGCTTTATTTTGTTTTCAAGATTATTTAACTTTTCAAGCTCAAGTTGTGCAAACACATTCAATTTGTAGTCAATTGCCTTGTTCCCATCGTATGAAATACTAGCCATGATTATTCCCGTTATTTGTTTTAATAAATTATAACATTTGGAAAAGTTCATAACAAACTCTTCGAGTTTGAATTTACAATTATTGCCTTCTCTTGCTATTATTTCTTAAATCTTAAAAAAATAAATAATATTAAAAGGAACTTGAGTATGAAAATAAATGCTATCGCCATTTTATCAACAATAGTTTTTTCATCATTTGCTCTTGCAATGGATGACAATCAAGGCAGCATAAATGAATCTGAAAAGGCTAAGTATCATCACAATACCTACACCCAAATTTCGGAAAAAATATCATTCGGATGCGATATTAACTTCGAGGAAAGTGGTGACTTAAACAAGGAAATATCCATAAGAATCAGAAACACTGATTTTATTGCACTACCTAACTCTAATATGACTGCAAAAGTATCATTCAACGATAGCAATAAAAACACAATTAATGGAATTAGCACTACCGCGACAGAGGTGAAGTTTAAGCATTCCTTTAAATACGATACTGATACCGAACAGAGAGTGGTATTTAAAGGACTACTGGCTAGCGAAACCGCAAAATTTGAAGTTTTTGATGAGGAAAATGCACTGGTATTCACTGAATTTGTGGATTTATCTAAGAGCAAACAAAGAATTTTAAAGGTGGCAAACTTATGCGCACCAGCATCCAATGAGCAGTAATCCTTAGACATAAATCAATTATTTTATTAATTAAAATTTGACTCACTACCTTGTTTGTGTATAATGATAAACATAAAGAGAGAACATCTCCTTCACAAACAAGGATATCATGATGAATCAAGTCGAATTCAACACTTTTCTAACAAATCAAAGTAAAGCAACGGAAGTCCATGCAGATCTATTCAGTGATGGTTCTCTTATGTGTGGTCACTACGACAATAACACTGTCCACGTTTACCGTGAAGATGGTCTTCTCCACCGTCTTGATTACAGAGGTGATACCATTGTTAAGCATGATGCAAAGGCTGTATGGAACATCTATGAGCTTTGCTCTGCAAGGAAGCACTTTGCAAAAACCACGGACTACGACTTTGCTACCGTAATTTCAGGCATGTCTGACTTCACATTCAACTTTTCACCTCGTGAAGTAATCGATGGCGAGGCTAGCTCTCTACCTAAGCGTGAAGAGTTAAAAATTTCTGTTGCCAACCAGGACGCATTGGCGAAAATTCGCGGTGAATTTCATAATGTGATTGAACTCATTGCAGATCAGAATCTTGAGATTCAATTCCTTATTGAAGACTCACTTGCGAAGAATAAAACCAAAACTGAAATTGCGTTTAACGGTGATAAAGTCCCCCATTATGAAGTATGCGCACTTCGCTCGCACGTAATGACAGCCTTCGAAGAGGACGACCCAAACTACAAGTTTGCAGATCTCGCTCTTGAGTTAAAAACTGCATTCTGGTGTTTAGAGAACACATACTTAAACGCTTCTAAGCGAGACTTCATCGAAGGGAAATTTGATGAAAGCCCTGAAATTTTCTACTCAAAAGAGAATTTTGCTAAGCTTTTAGATGAGTGCCGTAGAAAATCTCATGAGCATAATGAATGCTGCTCATTATCTACTGAGTTTATCGACCAGGTATTCAACACAATTGAAGAAATGGCAGATACCTTTATGACCGCCTGTTAAGCTCAGAACAATTGATATTCTTATAAAGAGGGCTAAGCCCTCTTTCTTGCTTTTCAGAGAAATTTAATTGTTTTAATTATATATCATTGCGATTGCAGAGTTATGATGTTATGATGGAATCATAAATCGAGAACGAGGAACCGCCATGAATTCTAAACAACTTTTTAAAACTGAATACGAAGTATCATTTGATGACAATGAAAGTTTTCAAGTTCGTCTAGACCTATACAAACCAAATCCTGAAAAGCCAGGATTGCTGACTTTAGATCGCGTTCTCACAAATGCGGAAGTTGAAGAGCAAATCTTGAATGCACTTCGCCAGATCAAGCTAACCGACAAAAACAATGAAGTTATGGATGCGTACCGATGTGCTGAGTACGTTATGTATGATAAGTATCAGGATGAATTCAAAGCTGATGCGTTATTCCCTTATCATAACTCTCACATTATTGTTTCTTGCGGTCACGGACACAATGAAGGGCAGCAAATCTCCATCTTGGCAAGGGACACTAAATCGGGTGACTACAAGCATTTTTGTAGCATCAAATACTTTATCGGCTTGCAAGATGTATCAAGAATCTCACTAGCTCTTAATGAAGCATTCCATAATGGGCTGTTCAACTAACACATAACAGTTTGAAATAATGATGAGGCGTAAATATCTAGGATGTTTACGCCTTTTTTAATTATTAAATATTGACACTCAGGCTTATCAATGTATAATCAGGAATATAAATAATGTAAACCAAATCAATTAAGGATTACCTATGCTTTGCAATGAGATCGCTTACAATCGTATCAATGAAATGGCTCTTAAAGGTGAAACCTTCACTCCAGCTCAAAGCGCTTATTTGAACAAGATCACTGAATTATCAAACGGTACATTCACCACTTTATGCAAGCAAGTGAAAGCTTTGAATGTGGAAAGTAAAGCGAGCTATGACTTTGTAATGGTAGTACGAATTCTTTTCAAAAACTTTGTAGCCAATCAGTTGATTGATAACGGGATCCATTATTCAGATTACTGTGTAGCATGGAATGCTTTTGCTGATGCCATGCCTGAAGTAGAAGAACAGCACATTCTAAAATCAGATTTTGTTGAACTGAATGCCTCAGATACCGACAAAAAGTTTTTCGCAATTGCATTTACAAAATTACCAAACCCTGATTTTTCAGGCAGCAGCGTGAGCGAAGATGAAATGGCTGAGCTTGAAGCATATGCATTATCGATTCCTCAAGATGAGCGTAACCAGGTTGCCATCAGCAGTGTTAAGCAGGCATTCGAAAAGCTTGAAGAGCAGGGTGGTTTTGATTTCTCTGATGTGCTTTATGCTGTTCAACTTCCTCGTGAAACAGCATCTAAACTGCAATCAGCAGTTCACACATACAACTGCACACATTTAGCTTGTTTGAGCGACCATATGACTTTAAACGCCCACTGGTAATACTGGCTAATCCTGTATCTAGCGCATTTTTAAAAGTGCGCTAGTGATAGAGGATACGATCAAATAAAACGGATCAATCAGGCGAAATTAAATATTGACTCTTACCCTGATTCATGTATTATAGTAAACATTAAGGCGTGTGTAGCGCTCAATTAAAGAATACGAAAGAAGGAACAAACTATGGCGAAATCTAAGAAGGCAATCGGTACGGCCTCAGCAACTGCTACAGGGGTCGCTCTAGTTACAAACCAAACTCTACGCAAGATTAGCAATGAAGATAATGTTGACGTTAAGCGTATCAATGGCTTTAAAGCTAACCCGCGTCTTCTGTGGATCGAAGAGGGCTACAACGTCCGCGAAATCTGTCCAGATCACGTCGAAGGTTTTGTTCGTTCTTACACTGACGGTAAGTATGTTCCGCCAATTGAAGTCGTTGTCGTAGAAGTTGACGGTGTTCAACGCCTTAAGGTTATCGAAGGGCATCACCGCACAATCGCACTTCAAAAGCTGATGTCTATGGGCGCTAACGTAGATGAAATCCAAGTTATTGAAGTCCAGGGAGATGAGATCGCTCAACTTTCTCGAATGATTAAATCATCAGAAGGGCGCGAGCTAACACCTATGGAAACTGCTGGTGCATACCACCGCATGAAGCAATTGGGTATGACTCAAACTGAAGTCGCTGAAGAGTTGGGAACAACCCCTGCTCAGGTATCTAACTACCTTCAACTGCTTAAAGCCCCAGTGGAGCTACAAGCAATGATTCAGTCTGGTGAATACTCAGCAACCAGTGCCTGGTGTAACATCCGTAAATGTGGCTCTGAAGCAGCTCTGGCGATTGCTAAAGAAGAGGTTCGCGCCAAAGCAGAAAAGCAGGCTGCTAAAACACAAGGCAAAAAAGTACCTAAAACGAAAACAACTTCTAAGCTTAAGAAGCTACGACTTGCGCCTAAAAAAGTAGATAAAATGAGTAACATCGTAACATCTTTGGCGGATCAAGTTACTCCAGAAGCAATTGAAAGCAATCAAGAAATTGAGCTAACAATGGATGTTTCCGTTGCGCAACTTATTCTTTCTCTAGCTGGTGAAGTGAGTGAGATTAACTCTCACAATGCTGAAGCTGAGCAAAACCTAAAGCAAATCGCCGCTTTAAAAGATTCTGAAGCACCAGAAAATTCTGGAGCCTATGAAGAAGCAGAAGAAATCGCTGCTTAAACCGCAAATAGTTATTTCTATTTGCAATAAAAAAACGAGTAAATAGCAACTTAAAGGATGTGCTTAATGAAAAAAACTCTGTCTGCAATCGTACTGGTATTGGCTACGGCTACGGCTTCAGCTTCTGTTTCTGCGTCAGAACTATGGGGATACATGCACCCAGCATCTGACACAGGCATCTCAAGCCATGACCATATCACCAGCGATTCAACGCCAGAATTCGTTTTTGAAACCATGCGCTTTGAATGTGTTGACTACACTGTAATTAACACTGAAAGCGGCTCTCAACAATCAGACCAATATTGTCACCGCCGTGGTCGCGATGATCGTCAAATGCAGACAGTTACCCTGCCTCATTTGGAAGATGGTCACTATGTGATGAAATACCTGAGCAATAAGCGCGGCACCGAACAAAAGGAAATTAAGTTCGAGATCGACACTGTTGCCAAGTACCAACGCAAAGGCTCACCGCGTTACAACCAGGACACTGGTTTATTTGAGGGCGGTGTTAATCTTGAGCCAAACACGCCATTTACGGTGACTATCACAAAGAGTGACGAACCAGGATCTAACGCTCAAGACCATAAACTAGCGGTTAACGGTATCGCAGACCAGTACGGTATGGCTACATTTGAAATCAAACCTCACCGTGGTGAAGGCTCATACGCCTTCTGGATTAACAGTGAAGATGTTGCAGGCAACAAGCAAGCTATCAAGCTGCTCTCAACCTACACAGTAAAATAATAAGTAAGCACCTAACACCAAAACCCTGCAACAGTTGCAGGGTTTTTTATTTGTTTAATTATTTACTCTTGATTGAAAAGCTGTATAATTGCGATAAACTAAATTAACAGGCAAATATAATGGATAAGACTCAAGCAGAATTTTTATCGGAACTTTTTAGTGAAAACAAAAAACTGAAAACCGATCTCTTTACACCAAACATTACTGTTGCGGTGGCTATTGGCAAAAACACAAATGACATCATTCACCTATACACCGATACCAGAGGGATGATGTATCGCATTACCCTGAGTGAAGACGATGAAATCAAAGAGTGTACTGCATTTAAAAAACTGCTTGAGCATGATAATGCCTTTGGTCAACGATGCACTGTTATTCCTGAGCTTTCGGATATGGATTCTATCATTAAGTTCAAAGCCATCTATAGCGATTTAGAAATGGCGCATTATGGCGCAATCAATCATAAAAACATCCGAATCCTGAGAGAAACTGATTTGCTTATGGCAAAAGACTTACCATTAACTCTCGAACACAAAGAGTTCCTGGCAGCTCATGAGTTTCATGCTTTTGTACTGGTATCTACCGAGCATATTTTAGATAACACTGTGAAACAACTTTTGTTACGCTCTCTAAACGAGTATTCTGACAGAGACAATTTTCAAGTTGGATGCCTTCGGATTAAGACCCGAATGCAAGATATTCATACACTCAAAGACAGCATCAAGCTTCTTGAGGAACTAAAAACTCTAGACCCTGAGCTATATGATATTCTAGTCACTTTAGAATACTCATTAATTGATCTTCTCTATGCTGAAAACCTATCACCAGAACAGGGCATTGAACTTGCCAAAAAGCATATGGAAACAATTTTCCCAGATGAAATGAGAAAATGCAGCGGTCATAAACTTAGAGAAAATGCTATGTTTAATATTTACCGTTTTGCACAAGTTATCTTTAAATAGATGAACAAAGAACGATAAAAGGCGCACCAATCACTATGGTGCGCCTTTTTATGCTTTATTGAATTAAACCCATCTTTGATGGGAAAAACAATTAGGCTTGGTTTTCGTATGTCTGTCCCGTGAATTGACCATTTCTTCTCATGGTTTCCTGGAATGACTTCAATTGCTCTCGTAATTGGCTTGTTAGCTTATCTTCAACGTAGTCACTGGCTCTCTCTACCATGTAACTGCCACTATAATCTTTAACCGCAGGTAGGGCGTTATACTCAGCTCCAATCTTCAGTTTTTCGATCATGTTACTGGCTTGCGTGTAGCCATTAGCCGCGATATAAGGCACTGTTCTACTTTTAAGCCCGACAAGGCATCCTGACTCATCAAGAAATCCATACTCCTGCTGAAACGCTCCAGACTTCCTTACAAGCACAATTGTAAATTTAGTGTTCTCTGTCACTTCTTTCTTCGTGTAGTAATTGGCTTCAGTCATTAGAAATACCCTGCTTTGTTTTTCATTATTATACATAAATTAGCGTAAAAGTAAAATTAAACAATTTATTAAAGTGAGGTTTTTTAATTATTTAATTATTGACTACGAGCATTAACAATGTATAATTAAATCAAATCTTGGAAATACCAAGTAAAGAATAAACCAATTCAAAAAAGGATTCTGTATGCAATACGTAGCTGTTACCCCTGACTTTGAGAGCATCACTCTTACGGATTTCTCGAATATTGGCAACAAAGCCAACGGTTCAGTGCTAGTTATTACAACTGAGCCAAAAGCAATTCATCATGCTCCAGCATACTCAAATTCTGAGCTTGAAGTTCCAATTTCGAACCAAACACTTGTCTCTATCCAAGAGCTTGAAGATCTACCGAATGTAGAAAAAGTTGTTTCTCTCAAGCTTACAGTAGAGCAACACAAACAGGCTAAGGAATGGTATGTAAAAGGCTTTGGCTTGTCGAACATTGCTGATCATTTCGGCTTGAACAGTGATGAGATGCGTCACGAGCTAAATAACCACTATTGATTATTTCCACCCTCGGTATCGAGGGTGGTTAATCTCGCGAGAGCCTGAAATGAAAATTATCGAAATTAAGCCGAACATGGTGAAGGTTGTTATCGGGGTAGACCTAAAGGATTTTGATGAAATCAAACAGATCCTTATCGCTTCCCCTGGTTGTGACCATGCGTACAGTAATGCAAAAGGTGATTATCTTATTGATGGATGTTTTTTCAGAAAAGATAGTGACCCAATCACTCAAAAAGAAGCCGAGAAAGTGCTTCGCCTCATCGAAGCTGAGAAGCTGGCTTTAACCAAAATGATTGAAGATGGTCACATTAGCATGTTGAAAATTATCCGATTAAGTTAGATAATTGATAAATAAATTATTTATTAAGATATATAAATGTCTGATTCAAAATTAACTTCAAGAAGTGTAGGGGAGACTCTGTTAAAAAACTTCTTGGAACCAATGAACATAAAAATCTCTGACCTATCTAAAGCTATTAATGTTCACAGAAATACTGTGAGCAACCTCATTAATGGTAAAACCTCATTAACTGTTGAGTTAGCTAGTAGGCTCGCTATAGCTCTTAACACTACTCCTGAGTATTGGCTTAACATCCAGCATCAAATAGATCTGGAATCTTCCAGAAAGCTAATGGCAGAGATGGCAGATAGCGTTATCACAATTGACAACCTTTACGGAGTTTCTTGTGAAAAGAATTAACCCTTTTACTTTAATCGTTATTTCAATTACTTTCGTCGCGTACTTAATGTTTTGTGGTGAGTCCGTTCGTTTCAGCCAAGATATTGGAGCCTCTTACTATTGGTGGCTGGTGGCGCTCGGTATAGGCAGTATTTTTTTGATCTCAAAAATCAGAAAAAGGCTAGGGTACAAATATGAATTTAATGAGTTAGTGCTATCTCTAACCATTGGATTGTTTATGCCAATCGCATTACCATTTACGTTCTTATTCCTGGATTTAAGCGTTTCACAGGTTAAGCACCAGAATCTAGGTCACATCATTTCAGGTCTTATTTTCATAGGTATTTCTTCCCTTGGTTTTATCGGAAGTAAAGATGCAAATAACGCCCTTCACTGAGGGCGTTATTTTTATCTGCTTAAAATGATTTCGGTTTGCGCTATTTAGAATTCTGCTTTTCTTGCTTTAGCTTTTCTTCAAGCGCATTTACCAATTGAATAGGGATCGCATAGATACAGACAAAGATATTATCCTCATAGTACCCATTAATGTGCGTAAACGGCACATGCTCATCGCCAGTCTTTAGCCTCAACTTAAACAGTTCAGGTTTTGAGGTAACAACCTTAATTGGATAGCAAAGACTCATAAACTCCTTTAGCTTGTCGATATCCTCATTCAGATAAAAGCCAAACTCATAGTAACTTTGGACTTCATTATGGGAAATATGGCAAGTGATTGATTCTAGATACTCTTTAGGTAAATGAGATAGGTTAACGCCAGCATGTTCTAAAAGCCGCTGAGCCTTCTTTTTGGGGTGTTTTCTTTTAATGGTTGTCATGAACTGATTGACCCTAAATTTATCAAATTACTATGTGATTCTCCCCGCCCTATCGGGCGAGGCTTCTTGAATCGTTTGCCGCAACCTAATTCTTGATTAGGATTCACGCAGGCATCATCAAGCAGAAACGGTTAATCCAGCCGCTTTTAATTCAATTACCCCTGCATTACGCAGGTTTTTGCCTGAGTTAGTATCTCGACAATGTACTTCATTGCAACTCGGGCAAGTCCATACTCTGATCTGGAGTGGCATTTTATCCATCTTGTAGCCGCAACAAGAGCAGGTCTTTGAAGAGGGCAACCACTGATCACACTTAATCAGCCACTTACCGTACATTTCAGCTTTATATGCCAGCTTAGAGACAAATGCTCCCCAAGCCGCATCAGCAATATGTTTCGCAAGTCGTTTGTTTTTTAGCATGTTGGATGATTTTAGCGTTTCAACAATTATCGCTTGGTTTTCGTCAATAATTCGTTTTGAAAGCTGGTGCTGAAAATCATTCCGAGCGTTAGCCACACGCTCATGAGCTTTGGCAAGTAATAGTCTTGCTTTCGCTCTATTTTTAGAGCCTTTTTTACATCGACTCAGGGCTTTTTGTTTCCGTCTTAGGTTTTTATATGCATTAATTAAAAACCGAGGATTGGCAATCTTTTCACCTTTATCACTAATAAGGAAATCTGCCAGCCCTAAATCGAAACCTGATAGTTTTGTGATATGTTTTGGTTTGGCAGGTGCCTCATTACCGCAATCGACCAGAATTGAAGCATAAAATTTACCAGTGCTAGATTTAGAGATGGTTATGCTTTTTAGCGTTCCATTTATCTCACGGTGGATCTTAGCTTTGATAGGTTTGCATTTCGGGATTTTGATTGCGTTTTCAAGGATTTTTAGACCAGTACAATGGTAACTGCTCTGATAACCATGTTTAAGCTTAAACTTAGGAAACTTAGCTTTTAGCTTTGGATTGAAAAAGTTTGAGAAAGCCTTATCAAGATTGATGATCGATTGCTGCAAAGAAATGGAATCGAACTGACTTAACCAGGAATACTTTCTGGATTTCTTACCCTGAGATAACAATGGTTTTATCTCTTTTTTAAGGCTTAATGAAATGTTTTTCTTTTTGTAAAAGTGAGTTTTTATGTGTAGAGCTTTATTATACGCGAACCGAACCGCGCCAAACTGAGCTTCAAGAAACTCAGCCTGTTCTCGTGTTGGGTAAATGCGTATCTTCGTGGCTCGTAACATTTCAATAAAACACTATGAATTCATTGAGGAATATCTAATAAATGATTCGAAATGTCAATATTTATCTCTGTCGAGATAACCGCCTTATATCCCCGCCCTGATCGGGCGAGGGTTTACGGCGGAGTTGCTAAAACATAATCTTTTTGTTCTTCATCTAGGGAATGAAAGCTCAATGCAGCTTGCTTAATATTTTTCAAGGCTTAATCCACCCCAAGTTAATTGCTTCACAGCTTAAAACAAAGAGAGATTTTAGGTTAACTGGATTGTTTTTGTTTTTGGAGTTGTAAAGCTTCACATCGAATTCACTTAGATGTAAGCAACCCAAACCGCGAACACCACCATTAATGACCCCTTCCTTCATCTCTAGCTGACAAACGTCACGATGAACGTATTCGCTCGCTGTGAACTGCTTATCGTAAAAACCCGCGATAGTTTCACCAGCTTCTAGCCGATCAAACAGCTCATCGAAATCCACACTTAACTGATAGGGAATGTTTTTCTCTACTCGCATGAACCCTCATCCTTTTTGAGATAATACATTCGCTCTTGAGTACAGGAAAATACAAAAGAGCCTACCTTCTTACTGTTTTCACCAACTCTTCGTAGGTGAGCAATTCGAGCACCGTTACCAGGTTGGGACTTAGTCATGCAGTTATCCCAAATCTTGTTTGCCATATCCCAAGCGCCAACGTTACTGCCATTCGCTTCATTGAGAACTGCAATCATTTTCTGTTCGAGCGTCATAATCACCTCAATACCGAAAGACCCCTTAAGGGGTCATTCGCTGTGTCCAGTTTCCAGTTTCAAGCGCTGCTTCCGCCTTGCTCTGATTATCGAAATATTCAGCCGACTCGCGACTAAACGGCATTCCATCTTCACTTGTTCCAATGTAATAGCCAGCAGCAGAACGCATTACTTCAAGAGGAAGTCTTTCGCCACAATCTTGAGCCAGTTTACCATATTTCATAATCATAATTCCTTATTTGTTTTTAATTATTATACATAGGCAAGATTAAAGGTCAATAAGCGACTTGTAATCTGTATTAAGTTTGAATGGAGGCAAGTCTTTCAAAATACTTTTACCATAATTCTTCGTAGCAATTCGATCATCAAGGATAATGCATCGACCTGTATCTCGCTTGGTTCGAATTAAACGACCAACTGACTGAATCATCTTTCTTGATGCCTCTGGGACTGAGATCTCCATAAACGGATTACCACCGCGTGTAGATACCAATTCCGCATAAGCTTCATCAATTGGCTCAGTAGGAACAGAAAAAGGAATTTTAGTCACTACAAGTTGAGTAAGATACTTACCCTTTAAATCAAGACCCTCTGAGAATCCTTGTGTACCAAAAAGGATAGAGCGACCACCTTTATCAATGGCTTCTTTATGTTTACTAATGATACGATTACGAGCGCCTTTGCCCTGAATACCAAATGTGATTTTGCTAGCCTCAATCTTTTCCTTTAATTGATCAGCAACTTCGTTCATCTGCTTGTACGACGAGAAAAGAACCAAGTGAGAGTCGTAATTTTCGTCAAATAAGTACTCATTTAACTTTTCAATCAATTCATTAGTGAATTCTCTTGAGCTTGGATTAACGTTCATTTGCGGAATGAGTAGTTCAGCGTTATTAGGGTAATCAAAAGGACTACTTAAACGAATAAACTTACTCTCATCTGGCACACCAGAAAGCAATTTAAAGTATTCAAAATTACCAAGAGTAGATAAGGTTGCCGATGTCATTACAACGGCATGAGCAGCATCAAGAAGCGACGATTTAATGGTTTCACTTGCATCCAACAGGGATGAGTGAACGCTAACACGGTTATCCTCGGTAATCGTCAACCATTTCGCAAGCGGTGTCTCATCATTATTGAGAAATTGATTTGTTACATCATGGATGTTTTCTAATCGATAATAATGAAAATTGATATCGCTATTAAACTGATCGTAGTCTGCTGACGAAAAGCTTTCCTCGTTTTCTTCAAGGTAAGTCCTTACGCGTCCAATACGTTTTCTTAGCTTTTTCAATGCGCTTTTTAGGTCATTGAATTTTTCGTAATCACTGCTTGAGATCTCACCGTTTTTAAAGCGGAATACCTTATCAGTAAAGGGGCATTGCTTAAAGACATTCTCCATCTCATCGAGCGTAATAGAGAAGTCATCACGCACAATAGCCAATTCTTGAAGTTCCTCGGAGCTAACGTTTAGCACCGATGCATGTCGTTCAATGTACGTGTACAAATTCATGACCCAAGTCGTTGAACCTGACAAGCTAAATGA
Organism: Vibrio sp. 2092; assembly: GCF_033339635.1. Classification (NCBI taxonomy): domain Bacteria; kingdom Pseudomonadati; phylum Pseudomonadota; class Gammaproteobacteria; order Vibrionales; family Vibrionaceae; genus Vibrio; species Vibrio sp. 2092. Next base: position 60,223 of record NZ_JAWOUY010000001.1, read on the forward strand.
ACCTGCATGAGCATCACGAATAATGTTTGGAAGATGATGAGCCTCATCAAAGACGTAGATAGTGTTATCTTGCTCAGGAAGGATAATGCCACCGCCAAGTGATAAATCCGCTGCTACAAGCGCATGGTTAGCAACAATTACATTTGCCTTAGAAAGCTCACGTCTAGCGATATGAAATGGACACATTACATGACGTTTACCTTTACAAGTATGTGCGCCACTTGCAATCACGTTCCACAATTTATCTTCAATAGGTTTTTTTAGAGAGTCGCGATCACCTTTCCATTCACCAGACTTCAAATCCGCAAACAGGTTCTTGTAAACCTCTCTATCTTCATGCGTTGGTTTGAAATCAAAGGTAACATCACCGTTACCAGTGACAATGCCTTGTAGTCTCTCTACACAACAATAGCGCCCCTTACCTTTAGCGATATCGAAATCAATATGTTCGATATGATCTCGGTAAAATGGTAGGTCTTTATCGATTAACTGCTCTTGTAACGCTACGGTTGCTGTAGATACAACAACATGCTTGCCTAAGTGCTTAGCAACAGGAATCGCAGCCATGAGATACCCCAGAGACTTACCCGTCCCTGTACCTGCCTCGGCAACGATAATATTGTTTTCATTATCGCCAGAAATCGCCTTAGTTACTTCGCCTACCAGATAATTTTGGTGCGAACGAGGCTCGAAGTCAGGTAGTGATTCTCTTAGCGATTTGTACGCTTGCTGTACTGACTTCACAATGGCTTCTGATGGCATGTTTTTATTCCTGTTATTAAGCTATTCATTACTACGGAAGCATGATCAAGGCTATCATCGTTCCGTGTTTTATTACTTTTACCCCATAAATGGGGAATATCCAATTCTTTCTTTTCACTATGGGAGAAGGGGCTAAACCCCTAATCCTGGCATTCTGTTGCTGTGTATTGAACCGTAACCAGCTTATCCAGCTCTTTCAAGGTTAGTGGATTCATCATTTCACGGTCAGCTACGTAGAAATTAAGACCTGCTTTAAGCTCAATACCGCTGCATTCAATCGCCTTTTTAACAGCCATTGATACATCTTCGTTAGATGGCTTTTTCTTGCTTTCTAACGGGATCATAAACCATTTTAGAGAAGCATGTTCCATAACATTGATGTTTGCATTTTCAGAGATATGAACCCAAAGAGCATTAACTTTGCGGAACTTGCTTAAGTCTTGATTGAATTTAATATCTACGTTTTTCATGGCGGTGTCCTTTATTAACTTTATGTACTCATTATACATTTAATGGTTTAAAAGTCAATTCAAATACCTTTAATTTTTAATAATTAAATTATTGACCTAATGGCTTATTGGTGTATACTTGTAAACAAGAAAGACCACTAGGTCTTGTAACTAAAGAGGACGCACCATGACTACTAATCAAGCATTCAAAAACAACATCGCTCGTTTCAATAAACTTCAAGCAGCTCTTTCTGAGCATGGCTTAAGCATTTCTGGCGGTGTGGTAGTTGATGACACATTACCAGTAGCTATGCACAAGGTAGTTTGTTCAGTTGAGTACCGCAACATTGATCTTGATAGCGAAATTAATCTTGAGGATTTCGAAGAAATTCACGCTTACATCAATGGTGGTCGCGCCAAGCGCATTGAAAAACACGAAAACGAACAAGTGAAAATTCGCGAGTTTTTCGAGCAACGCAACTAAATTTAATGGCTGGTGAGTGTTAAGCTCGCCAGCCATATAGCCTTATATTACATTGTTTTTTAATAATTAAAATATTGACCTTGAAAATTATTTATGTATAATTTAACTCAAGCATGAAAAAGAAGATGACGACAAGAGAGGGGTCAATTCATGAAATTCTTAGTTATTGATAGCGCAGGTCGTTTCTTATCAAGAAATCAACGTTTTGACACTTATCATCATAATGCCGCTTTCGACTTTAAATCGTTCGATGAAGCTGAGAACTTTGTTAAGAGCCAAGTAGTTTATTGCGAAGTATCTACGCTGTAACTCGCATAACGGGACAATTAACCCTTAATTGACCTCGACTCTTATATATCTGTAATTATAAATAATAATTTTTTCGGAGGCTCTATGGCTAACATTAAGTTCGAAAAATCAGGCAGTAAAGCTAACAGAATGTACGTTCCAGCACTAACTAAAGTTGTAAACCTGGTCGTTGGAAAATTACTTCCTGAACATGAAAAACTTACGTTAACCATTGGCTTTAAAAAGCTTCCTAAAAATCAAAACGCGGTTTTGAAGGTTAAAAATGGTAACACCAAAAATTTTGCCATTCATCTTAACAAAGAATCAAGCTTCACCATCTGGGTCATCTACCTTTGCCATGAATTAGTTCATGCCAAGCAGGTTTATACAGGTCAATTGTCTTTTGGAACCAATAACGATCAATTTATTTGGAATAACGGGTCTGAAAGAGTAGAGCTAAGCGTTGCGTCCTCAATTCAACGTGAATCTGACTTTGATTTATACAAAGATCAACCTTGGGAACGGGAAGCTTATTCTCTACAGGATGAGCTATATGATTTTTGTAAAAAAGAGCTTGCCAGTGAAAAGCTTGATTTGGGCGCTGGCTTCCTGATCCCTCTATTTTAATTTAACACATAAAAGAGCACACACCATGACAACCACAGTATTTACGCTTACTCAAGCATATGCATCAGAGCAAAACGGCAATATCCCTCACATTCCGCCAGTGCGTGTATTCTCAACCGAATCTGGCGCATACGATTATCTAGTTGTATTTGCTAAGAATCGCATTCTTGATGCATTTCAAGACTGTTTACGAGAGACTTTAGAAGGTGAAGGTTACGACATTGAAGACCTGAATACCGATGAAGGGCTAATCGAACAATTTGATCATTTCATTGACCATAAGAGCAATGTTGATATCGTTAACTTGCTGGTTGAATTCGAAGGCGGTGATTTTAACTTCGACATTAGTGAGCACCCAACTCAAAGCCTGGTTGAAATGCTTGAAAATGCTGATTTGGTTGAGATTAACGGTATCAAATTCTCATCGTTTACAATCGATCTTAATGACGAAGAATGCGCGATTTCTTGTGAAACCATTCTGCCAAACCATACGGTTAAAGAATGCAATATTGGCTATACAGCCTTGACTGATGCTGTTTGGAACTCATCAACAAAATATTGGTTTGTTACTGACGGTCATGAATCCTATCATGTTCGAACATTCAACTTAGTTCAGCAATAAGTCACGCCGATCCTACAGGAGATTTGTCAATGCCGAATACCGTAGAAAGTCACCATGACTTGTATCTAAAAGGTAAGCATCACAAGGGTTATCAACCTACGGAAGATGTTTTTCCTGATAACCTCCATTCATGGGAGGTGTACGGATCATTAACTAATGGGATGGAAGCCCACCCTGAAATCCCTCGCGAAAAGTGGCTAGAATTTGACTTTTCTGATGATAATGAACCCATCGAAGATCCTCAGTTTATCGATTAACTGGTAATTGAACTTTTTATTAAGCCCCGTTATGGGGCTTTTTTAGTGTTTAACCTTATTTTTTAATAATTAAATAATTGACCGAGCCTGTTATTTATGTATAATAGAAACATAAACAAAAGGAGCACACCATGAAACCTTCAATTGAAAACAAACTTTGCTTAGACTACATCTCACTGCCATTTACTGTGCCTGCATCTAAGCTATCACTACCATTTGGAAATTTCACAAGTGATGTAGTTGTTCCCGTTGCGGTAAATAAAAAGTTTGTCATTCTTGATGGCAATACTGCTATCGAGCTTCCAGATTACACACCTGTCCAGCAGTTATTTGAAACTATTCGAACAACTGAACGCGGATATTGGTTTAGTGTTCCTGGTGTGTTTTATGTAGAAGTTTACACAACGGACGAAGGTATTGTTTGTGACATCTGGAACAAAAACCAGACCGTTGTTACTGACTCATCCTACATTTACTTTAGCGAACTGATCGAAGTTAATGAAGACTTTGTAATCAATGAAGGCGACAAGCTAAAGTTAAGCGAAACTTTTGTAAAGCTTTCTGAAATGAAAGGGTTTAATTTCGCTTCTCAATTTCACACTATTGCTAGCATTGCAAACGTCGATATCGATGTAGAAAATGATGGCGTTCAAGCATTACTAGTCGATCAAAGCACAAATGAACGCTTTATTGGCATGGATAAAATTAAAGCACACATCGAGAAAAAGGGTGTGTCAATGCTTGAAGTAATTGAAGCCAGTCGTAGCGAAAAGGCTGAACTGCCTCAAAACCTTCTTTTTGACCCTGTACTAAACTTCACTTTGACCACTAACGATCAGGATTATGACACAGTATTCCACCGACTCTACCAAGAAGAACTAGTGATCGAACCTAACGCATTACTATCTGAAGCATATGCGGTTCTAGCAAGCGAGCTGTTCGTTTAAGACCATTAAAGCCCCTAACACCCCAAATAGAGGTTTTTCGTACACGTAAGGCACTTAGATTAAGTGCCTTATTATTTGGAGCAAAGGATCACTTATGATCACTAAAAAAATCAAAGAATCAATCGAGAACTGTAAGCGTATTCATGGAACGCTTAAGAAAAAGGTTTTCCCATGTTATGAGCGAGTTTGGCGGAAAGATGAGTTTGTTTATGTTTGGTCATTAAGGATTGCAAGCCAACCCTTTAGCAATATGGGAGTTCACGCTGGTTCATATCGAACCACGTCAGCATATCAAACAACCAATAAAGAAAAATTTTGCAAAATGGTCGAAGCTCTTAACGCAGAACACGAACCAGACATTTTTGATTTTGGGAATTGGGATGATTTCGACTGTAAGAGTGCAGATCCCACCATGTTCAACCTTTCAACCAATAAATAGACGCTTTAAAGACCGTGTATATTAAAGACTGCAAGCAGTCAAAACCAATGGTTTTCTTTTCTCCTTTTTATTTGTTTAAATATTTTGTTGACCGACAATCCTTACTATGTATAATTACTGAACATCTTAGGGATTCCTAAGTAATTAAAAAATAAAGACTCACCAAGGAACATACCAATGAAATTTAAGACTTACGCGCTAATCGCAACAATCGCAGCTACAGCATCAATGGTAAGCACCACTGCTAGCGCTAAATTCCGTTCAAGCCCGATCAGAATCAGCGCACCTGCTTTTAAGCCTGCTCCAGCGCCTAAGCCTGTTAAAATCAGTAAAGCGGCTACACCAGGGAATAAAGTCAAACCTGAAAAAACAGTTACGAACACTTCAGGTTCTAGTGTTACTAAAAATGCAATGTACGGAGCAACTGGTCTAGCGACTGGTTTAATGTTAGGCAATGCAATGGCATCAAGTCGCATTGAACAGATTGAGTCAACTCAATTAACGGAAGCTGAATCGGCGTCAAAATCATCACAAACGACTATGCCGTACACCACAGAGACAGATGCGGTTGCATACCCGAAGCTAACACTTGCAGATCTTGCAGAGATTGAATACAAAATGACCCGTTATAAGGTCACAGGTCAACGCTTTACAGATCTTGAAAATCCAACTCTACTAGATAAGATTGCGTTTATTAACATTATTCTTTCTGATACTACCGATAACCTTGTTGATCAATATACCAATTTGACTAAAGGTTCAGATTTTTCGGAAGACACAGTTGAAAAAGAAAAATCAAACCTGAAAATGCTTGTAGCTCAAGCGTTTATCAATAGCGTCACAGAGTCTTACTCATATCAGATTGCGTCTGAAAACGCCGTGAAGCGTCAACAAGAACTGCTTGATGGCGCTATGCAGTATGAAAAAGCCAAAGACAGCGCAAGCCAATAAGCGGTAAAAGGAAACATCAAGCCCTTCATTCGTGAAGGGCTTTTTTTATTTCCATCTTCATTTTTAATAATTAAATATATTGACTCTCTGATTTGAGTGTGTATAATTAAAAACATCAAGATAACTTGTAATTAAGGACACCACCATGACTAGCAACTTTGTTAAACTGCACGACGAAACAATCTCTGTTATCCACCCAGAACTAGCGGCTGTAATGAACGGCGAAACGCTTCCTAGCAGCGTGTACGATGCTGTAAGCAACATTAATGAATACGTCCTGGTTGATACAGTAAACCAAAAATCGTTTATTGATAACAAAGAGCACATGCCTCAAGTGGTATCAGTGGCATTACACCGAATTCGCACCTCAACTCCTGCCAAGTTCATGCTAAAGCTTATTGAACTTTATCATCTTGACCAATGTTTTGAACTAGATGAAACAATCAAAGAGCTTCAAACTGAAATTGAAGCCGCATAGGAAATGAAATAAATGGTCGTCTTAGCTAAGGCGACCATTTATTCTTCAAATGATATCTGACCAGCTATTTTTTACTTGCTTAACCTGAATTTATTCAATATTATTTCTCTCGTACATTATTTAATTGAATAAAAAACAAAGGATTAAGAAATGGCTAATTTAAAAGAACGTGCTATCAAGATTGTTGTTGAGCAACTTGGCGTTGACGAAAGCGAAGTTACTGAAACAGCACATATCAATGACGATCTAGGCGCGGATTCTTTAGATCAAGTGGAACTTATCATGGCTCTTGAAGAAGAGTTTGACGTAGAAATCCCTGATGAAGATGCTGAGAAGCTAGTGACAATTGGCTCTCTACTGAGCTACTTCGAAGGCAAAGTCGAAGAATAATCCTGCGATTATTAGAGGAAAGGAGCGTTAGCTCCTTTTTTCGATCATAACAACGTACTAAATTGAGAGTTCAAAATGAAGTATCACCAACCAACCAAAAGCTTCGTCATTAGCCCTGAATCTATCGAGCAAGTTGCAGATGCTCTTATGCACTCTTTAAAGTGTGTCAGATTGGCTGGTGGCAAGCCGCTAACGCCATATGAGGTTCTTGGTATGGATGACATCGACCATGCACAGGCAGGCATTGTAGAAGCCGCTACAGCGCTTAATATCGATTTGGGTCATAAGCGCTATAACAAAATCGACCTATCGAAAGTTTAATAGAGATCTTAAATCAAGCTACGCTAGATAGGGCAATCAAGTCTTTTTTCCAAGATTTAACAATCTGCCCATTTGTATGCGCTTTGCAAGATTGATCTGCGCCAGGATTGAGAATAATATCGTGGCGCTTAATCATGCATCCCCATTGCAATTACCAGCCTCGAATCCGCTTTCTTGCTTTCTTTCCACCTTTTCCAGAGCTTTGTAGTGCAAGCTGCTCAAAGTACGAGGATGGACGATATGAGCCTTTGTAGTAGGCTTTCACAGCCAATGTAACGAACGTCTGCTTACCATAATCTATATGTCCAATCGTACCTACATTAACATGCGGTTTACGCGTCATATGCTTAGCACCAGAAATTGGGGCTGAAATACCTACTGAATGTCCAATTAAACCTACTCGCACAGAAAAGACCTCACATTGAAGATTGCATACGAAGTATGCTGTTATTAATTAATTTATTCAACGAATTGCTCATGGTATGATTTAAAAAAATAGGATCACAACATGCTTAAACTCATACCAATTCTTAGTGTTGGCGCACTATTATCAGGGTGCATTTACTATCAGGGACCTAATTATCGTAGTTTAGATTACAGCAAGCCCGATGCCACACTTTCATGGGATAGCTTCAGAACAAATGAGCATCCTCAAAGATACAAGCTTCACCTAAGCCGACTGTACGACATTCGTAATGACCGAAAAGTCAGAAACACAAGGTTTGACGATTTCAGTATCACCCTAGAAGCCCACAATCCCAGAGACGGGGAAAATAGCATTCCTGATTTTGATCCCAATCGCAGTTATCAGTGGCGAGAGGATAAGAATTTCAAAATCGAAGGTCATCACAAGTTTGACCCTGAAACATGCACCCTTACATTAGAAAACAAATGGAAGGATTTCTCAATAAGGCTGAAAGGTCGAATGCTTGATGCAAAGTATAATCGCTACCTGAATTACCCGATGGAGTTTCAGGTAATTGAGACGACTGATAACCAATTCAAAGATGCAAAGTTCTACGGCGACACAAGCGAATACACATGCGCTGTGTTATCGAGTATGGATGCTACTACTTTTGAAAGGCAACCGCCTTTGTGGTGATTTCCTTAAAGCCTTCAATGATTCTGATTTGGATTGTTTTGAGGGCTTTACCCTTTGAGTGATGTACTCAAAGGTTTCGAAATCTCTGTTTTTAGCCGCTTTAACTGCCAGCTTAATCTCGTCCTGGTTTAAAAACCGACTCAGTACGATGGATAATGATCGCTCAAATCCAAATCTTGTATTGCATAATCGACCAATCATTTCAGATTTGTCGTTCAGTTGTTGTTCAGTCAATCTAGGCATAGCAAACCACTAAACCCTTTCCAAGTCATCTGAATGCATTCCAAAAAGCGTGAATGTTTTTACAAGATCCGTTAGCTGGATAAATGCGCTCAGGTCTGCTCTAAGCGAACGGTCTTTCGATACCATGCTTAAGTATTTTTCGTTCAACCGTTCATCTTCTGTTGCGGTTAACGGAACAAAAGACACTGCGTAAAGGGGAGTGCCATCACAATCACGAATATGCTGAACGACATAAAAAGGAAGTCCCGCATTTACTGCATTTTGAATAACCTCACTTTCACGCGATAACCATGAATCATAAGAGACAACTTTAACTTGAGACATGATCGGATACTCATGTTTTAGTGAAAAGTTGTTTTCTTTGATTGTTTTACCGTTAGATTCAACAATGTCACCGATAAAAACTGCATCTGCCATCTTGTTACCCTTATTTAAATTAGTAGTTAGGAAGCATGTACTTAGAAGAGCCAGGCTTCATTTTTGTTCTAAATGAAACAGCGTAAGTATTCTTTAGCGATCCATCCTCATAGGTCTTTTGACCACAAACCCCTGTAAAAACACTTCCGTATTTTTCATTAGGAACTTGATGCTTCCCCATTTTGAGTGAGACAATTTTACCATTAACCAAAAATTTGGCTGTACCGTACTTGTGTGGCTTGTCGTATCCAATCAGCTTGAATTCACATGAGCTAGAAACTTCTTTAACCACTTCTTTTCCGCAACCACTAATAAACAGTGCAGAAATCAATAATAATGCATACTTAAGCATAGAAACATTCCATTTACTTTCAGTAAACCTCCAAATCAGATACTGGCTTTATAGTCACTTTGCAGCATTGATAGTGTAACATCACGCTTACACACCTTGTCTAAATCAATGTAAACAGTGACTACATACCAAGGCTCACCTTCAATATCGCCACCATCAGACATATCGGCTCGAAAGAAGTGACTCTTTTCCAGTGTCGCAATGAGTGATTTTGCATCATCCTCATTATCAAAGTCGAAAGATTTTTCAACAGATAAATCTTTATTAATAAAAAATCCGTTTTCAACTGCAAATTTATTTAATAATAGATTAGTCACTTATCACCTTTGACTTCTAACCAGTAGTTAATTGAAAGCCAGTAACTGTAAGAACTTAATCTTCTACCTTGAGGCTGATTAACTTTTCTTCTCCAGCATCATCACTAAGGAGAAGCTTAGCATCCCCATAATGGAAATCACTTGATGCTGAATCATCAAACGCTGCGAACACTTCAAATGACAGCTTATTTAGGTCATCTAGATCACCACTAAGCAGTGTTGACTCTTCAAGCTCATTCGACATAGGGCAAACAACGCTGCGAGTTTCTAAGTCAAGCATGTAAGTTTGCGTGTCTACTAGCGCCTGTCTTCCGCTTTCGTGCTTAATCGTGACATAACCGATATCAAGCTTACCTTTTAAATCAAGGAACTGATCGTTTGACGCTTGAGGGTAAGATGGGATTTCAATTGATACAGATAAAAATTTCATGGTGATGTCCTTTTTTAGGCGCTTAAGCGCCACTCTCAATCTTGTGTTTGAATAGATGGTTCTCGATATCATCTTTAACCTGGGATGAAAGAATCTCAAGAGCGCTTTCCTGACCTTCTAGGCAAGACTTGGCAAAGCCGATTAGCTCACCTTCACATGCAGAGATATCCATCTTTTGCAGATAATCGTTAATGACCGCGAATGAAATGAAAATGCATTGTTCAAACTCTTCATAAACACAGCCAAACACCGTTTTATGGATGTGATCTAGATAGCTGTATTCACTAGTTGCATTAAATAACGCATAGAAATTCTTGTTGCCATTATCATCAAACTTAAGCGGTTCGGATTGGCGTTTATACCCATTAAGCGATGCAAATAGCTCACTGATTTTATTAGCGTTATCTTTTGTAAACTTAGCCACGTACATATGATTACATCCATAATTTATCGTGTTTTTAATTATACGCGCACAATCACCAAAGTCAAGTAATTTAATTATTAAAAATAGGTTTGATTAAATTGACTTTTAGCGTGATAAATATATAATTAATACACTAATTAAGAACAAGTAAAGGTTTAAGATGAACACTACAGATACTAAAGCAAAAATTCTTTGGATCGAACTAATCAAGTGCGGTCATGGTTACTCTTTACCACGCGATGACAATGACGAACCATATGCTTTTGAAAGTCACGCGGAAGCTCTTGAAAATCATCTTACAGACAAAAAGCACCATGAAGAAGAAGTTAAAATGGGTGAGCGAGATAGCGATGATGAGTACGAATGGGAGCTAACACCTGTACACATCAAAGGCGATATGATGGAAATCCTAGACCCTGATAACGACTTTAGCGTAATCACTTCATTTAATTGGAAATTGAGCTAAGAAATATGAACAAAGTAATGATTGAAACAAAGCACTTTGCTCACATTTCAATCATCACTTCAGATATGAAGCATTATGACGAAGCCAAAGATGAAATCGAAGGCTTCGTCAAAACAATCTTAGCTAAATATCCTGATGTGATGGAAGATCCTGAATTCCGATGTAATTGCTTAACCGAAGTAGGGTTAATCAGTGAAAATCTAGAACAAATTCAAAGTGCGGCAAACGAAATCGCAACGTGGGCTGACGAGAACCCACTAACGAAATTTGTCGGTTAGAACTCATAAAATTAAAGGCTGATTCAAATCAGCCTTTTTTATTGTGAAAATAAAATAAGGAGGCAATTATATCGCCCCCTAACAAATCAGTAATTCACTTCTTCTTTGTCTGTGTCAAAGATTTTAACGGCATAGAATTTAGCTAAATTTTCTTCCTTAATCTTTTTCGCTAAATCATAGTAGCCTTCCCCGCCTAAGAATGTTCCTTTTCGCTCGGCAACTTCTTCTTCGTTTTCGTAACCCATAACCATGAACCGCTCATCTTCGCTGATTAGGCTGTATACCTCACAATCGCGGTATTCATGATTTGTGTGAACCACTTTACGGCATTTTTCGATAACGCTTAATGCTTCCTGATCCAGTACTAACGAGTCACCCTGAAACTGAACTTTCATTGGGATTTCTTTGATCAGTTGGACACAGTATCCATTATCCAGAAAACGGTCACGCTTAGTGATTGCGTGTACATTCTTATTTGAGCCTAGCGTGATTTCGGTTAGGGTAGGGTATTTTGAAGGTAAAATGTATTTGCTCATGATGCTTATCTCTCTATGGTGGCGTTAGGTGAGGTCTTATTTGATTAAACCTTTTGAAGTAAGAAATTCAATCTGATCTTCTTTGTTATTGAAGATCCAGGCTACGTGCTTTCCATCAACAAACACATCGTAATCACCATGAAGTCGAGAAGGCTTTACTGTAGCGCCTTGCGCTTCAAAGAACGCTTTCGTTGCTTTACCGTCATTCGTCCATGTATTGTTTCTTGCTACTGAAAATGCCATCTTAACCTCACTTAAACCAAGCTGTTTCCTTATTTTTCAATTATACATAATTAAGCCTAATAGTCAATAATTTAATAATTAAAAAGTGAAATTTGATTTCGATAACACTTTTTCGCGCATAAAAGTGCGTAATACCAACACTTTTTGGCGCATAAAAGTGCGTAATGCCAACACTTTTTGGCGCATAAAAGCGTTCACCATCTAACAAAAAGCCCTACAGCGGCGCTAGTAGGGCATTAAATTGATTATCAGTGAGACTATATTTTCTGTTTATACCAAACATGGTCAGCATATTTTATGTACGAACCGCATTTTCCACTTAGATTGCAGGCAAAATTCCTGATGTATTTTCCATCATTAGATTGCGCCTTTTTCACTCTAATGTACTCATCATTCTCACCGATATGCCTACCTGAAACTAAATATTCCGTACCGTCGATAGTAATCAACTGACGAGGATTTCTTCCCTTTGAAGCATCTTTGACATCACTAATCTTTACAAGCGATCCAACACCACTTTCTTTGGTCGGCTCAAGTGAATCAGTTACGAATAAAAGCCCAAGAGGGATAACAATCCACGAATAAAAAAGCAAAATACCGAATTGAAGACCCTCTTCGTTTATCATATCTCTCGGTTTTGCTTTTTCATCCCGAACGAAAAACAGATCCCCTAGACCAATAAAATCTGCGAATATAAACACAAAGACAATCAGTACATGGATTAAAGCCGTATCAAAGGCTAAATAAACAACGCTGTCATTACCTAAAGCCCATTGCCCACCTAGATATAGTGAGTATAAAACAGATGCATAAAGTGCTATGTATGAAGGGCATCTTAATAATTTTTTAACTATATTTATCATTTATCAATCCTGTTATTTTTTAAAAATGATAAATAACAATCAATACATATTCAAATTAAAAAGAGGGCTTTAGCCCTCCTATTAAAAAATCATTAGTTTTGTATCATTAATTTCTAGATTCATTTCCATTAATGAAAAACACAGAGTCATATTCATTCTATCTGAGGCGATTTCAGCAAACTCTAAATCGTGAATATTATCCTCAAAAGCGTTTACTTGAAGATTGATTCGACCAAATCTTTCATGTAATGCTGCATAGTTGTTTTTATTGCTATCAAACGCACCATTTAGCATGGAGCGAATACCCAATCCTAGCAGTTTGCTTACTTCCACATCTTCATATTCTGGCAACACAAATGAGCATACAAGGTTCAATGATAGTTTTGGAAGGTTAGCATCGCTTTTCTTTTTGTTCTTGTTGAAGGTGCTGCAACCTTCTGAAATTTGCAGATGAACTTCTGCAAAAGAAATAGGCTTTCCTGTTTCGCAATCATGCAAAAACAGCATAAACACTTTCTGATCTACAGGGGTGTTACCAGAAATTGCTTGCGACCAATCATATTCAACACACGGCAGTTCTTTGCCTAGCGTTTTTGCTTGTTCTTTTAATTGACTCATCGCAATATCAGCAGTCTGACTAAAAGCGGGGGCTACAGTTACTTTATAGACACCCGTTTCACCATGACTAAAATCAGCAGTCACAGTATCTACGGTATCTTCGAATTTAATGAGCTTTACCAGATCAACGGATTCGGAATCTAACAGTCGAAAAGGAGTTAACGCTACAGAGTCTTCAACCAACTCACCTTTATTGAATTGAAACGCCTTGGTGTATACGCCGTTAGTCATTTCCATTAGCGCACAGCTCTGTTTTTTACTTACCAGAGTGTTGTCAGAATTTTGCTCAAGTGATTCCTTAGCTGATTCGAAATCGGAAAAGATAGTCTCACCTGAAACTGAACCGATTAATTGGTATTGGCGCGTGATGTAGTTCATTTTGTAACTCATTAATTTATTATGGATTTTTCCAGTTCTTGTTTCTCATTATATCCATATTGATTTGTGAGTCAACTTTTTTAATTATTAAATTTAATGTATTTATAATGGTAATTTCTTCAGGATTTAAATTGTTTACTGCTATGTGATCATTGTCATGATAGAGCATTTTTTGCTTTATTTTATTATCTCTATCAACCATTGACAGATGTAATGATAAAGACTTATTATGCCTTTGATTTATTAAGAGGAATAAAAAATGGAACAAGGTTTTTTTGAAAAGCTTGAGCAGTCGCTAGAGGAAGCAGTATCGATTTCTCGCGGTGAAATGGAGCCTTCACGAGTATCTGTGGCTGAATCGGATATTGAAGAATAATCCAGATTTAAAAAACTAAGGGCTTTTAACAAGCCCTTACTTTTTTATCGGTCAGAAAAGCTGTCTATGACAGATTCAAGTTCTACCGCTTTTGCCTGAACATTGTTAATCTTGGCATTTGTTTGCGTCATCAACTCAAACGATTCGGAACATTGTTCATTGATCATTTGAATGTTCTGGTTTATTTCTTTGGTTACAACTGACTGTTCTTCAATTGCGACAGCCATTTGCTCCCCAGCCTCAAGAACATCGCTAATCAAATTGCCGATTTGAGCTATCTTCTCAGATGTAGAGGTAATCCTTTCAACGCAATTATCAGAATGGGACTTGCCATTATTTAAGCTCATCACCAGATTACTTATATTCGATTGTAGGGCATCAACAACAGTCTGAATCTCAGTAGTCGATAACTGTGTTCGCTCCGCGAGCACTTTAACTTCACTTGCAACTACCGCAAATCCTCGACCTGCTTCACCAGCTCTAGCCGCTTCAATGGCAGCATTAAGCGCAAGTAGGTTGGTTTGATCGGCTACACTATGAATCACATCAACAACTGTACCAATTTGAGCGCTTTGCTGACTTAGTGTCTCAAGCATTCCAGCAATCTCATTTAACTTATTCGACAGATTCACAATTGCATTGGTAGAGTCTTCAACTGATTTGTGACCAGATTCCATTGCCGTTTTTGCCTCACTATTTGAGAGTGAAGTTTTTTGAGCACTACTTGAAATTTCTAGGGAGGAAGCCTGCATTTGACTCATCGCTGTAGCCACTTGCTCTAGCTCGCCCTTTTGGTCATTCAGGTTCTTTGTAACTGCATCCCCATACTTACTCAAATCACCCATGCTAGAAACGGTGTCCTTGCAGTTTTCCATTACAGTAACACTCATTCGACCCAGAATAGATTCTGTATGAGAGCTTTGCATTTTCATTGCTAGCTCTATTTCTGAAAAGTCAGAAACATCGCCTGTATATATGTATTCCATCAATGGATTATTAAACACCTCTTTAGAGCGCTTACACAGTTTCTCAAGAGGTCTCGTGAGAATATAGACTGATAGGACACATAAACCGAAAAAGCCAAGCAGAGCGGCTTCTGGACTCATCAATGTGAGTAACTGATATGCTGCAAGCAAATTGACAGCAAAAACCATTAAGCAACGTTGCCAAAGCCTAGTCTTAGGGAGTTTAAGCTTTAATGGTTTACTGTTATTCCTGATTTTCTTGTAGGCTTTCTCAGCGCGATCAACATATTCACGCTTTGGACTCAATCGAACAGATTGATACTCAACAACCTTGCCGTTCTTCATAATAGGGGAGGTGAACGCGTCTACCCAGTAATATCCGCCATCACGCTTTTTGTTTTTCACCATTCCCATCCAATGGCGACCTGATTGAATGTGAGTCCATAAGTCCTTAAACGCTGCTTTTGGCATGTCTGGATGCCTAATCACATTATGAGGCTGGCCTAGCAATTCTCCCTCATCATAACCAGCAACTTCGTTGAAGTGAGGGCTTGAGTATTTGATTATGCTGCTTGGGTCAGTTATCGACACTATTTTGTAGTCACTTGGGTAGGTAAATTCTTGTTCGCTTGCCAACTTCTTTCTCCAATACTTTCATTATTTAAACGATATTTTTCGCTTTTAAATAAACTAAATCACCCAAAAGAGTGACCTTAAGGGTGATTGTTGAGCTGTATTTTTAATATTGAAATAAAGGTTAAGAATGATCAATTCGCCAAGATGGGGCGCTTCCATTAATCTTATCCGTTACATAAGCCCAGATAGTCTCATTACCTTTGCAATGACCACCAGGGATTTTATATGAAACGGTAACTTGAGCATCATTAAACACTTTAATCATTTCATTAAATTGTTCTGCACTGTAACCTTTTTGTAGCATTTTTTCCTTGATCTTCGCCACATACTCAGCTTTAGGCTCGGCATGTTCATTACTAACCAACAAATAGTCGTGCAGAAGAGGGAAGTCATTAAGCGGGATTTGCTTGGTTACAAATCGTTTAACATTGAATGGGGTCAGGGTTTTCATCAGCAATATTCCTTTTTAAAGTTCAGCATAAATGCTGAACAATCTCAATCTTCGTCTTTCAATGTCGATGGGTATGGCAAGTACAGTTTTGGCTTTGCGTTTCCGTTTGGAACTTCTACCAACAAAGTGACTTTTCTAGAGTCCAGATGACCGTCGAACATCTTTGCATGATTAGGGAAATATGCTTTAGCGTAAGCGCTTGATGAAATACCCACAGGCTTGATCGCCACTACCTTACCTGACTTTTTAGTAACGGCACCGCGAGCTTGGGAAGTCCAAGACACTTTCTGATCCACCTTGAAGTCTTCTGCTTTTCTTTTTGTTTTCATTTGAAAATCCTTCTACTTAGGGCGGATTTTCCGCCCTAATATGTAATTGGTTATACTGACAAAATTCCTGACTTAGACCATTTTGCACCCATATCTAGAAGTTTTTCAACCTTTTCTAGGAAAGTCGGGCTGTTTTGTTTTGACCATGTATTGTATTCAATCTTATCACGGAATGAAGCAATTTGAGCTAAGAGAGCTTTCATCACTTCTTTTTGAACATGCTCACCAGGCTCTTTGTATTTAGCCTCGTGCGCCATAAACTGTTTAAAGGTTAGAGTGGTTACAAAACCCTCTTCATCTTCAACGCCAAATAGGTATTTAGCTTTGCGTTCACCCATACGTTTCTTTTGGGTTTCAGTGTAGATAGTTTTCATGGTGGTTTCCTTTATTTGCTTACTTTATGTTTTTAATTATATAGTAATTAATCCAATAGTCAATTTTTTTAATTAATAAAAAGTAGAAATTCTGAAAATTTAACTATTAAATTTTATTTACTTTAAAGTCAATTCGTGTATAATAAGGATATAGATTAAAGATACGCCTTTATGCATTATTGTAAGGAGAGAACCGTATGAACAAATTAACAAAAAAACAAGAAGACATTGTAGATATCATCAATGGTCGAACTTGCATTGGAACTTACGAGATTGAAGTTCTTTATCCCGATCAATCAGATACTCCGATGAGCATTATTGTATCAGAAGAGGAAGAAGACCTAGAAGATGAAGATGCTCAAGAATCGATGTATTACGATATGCCAGTACGTAAGGCAGTCGAGTCATGCATTTCAGGGGAAGAAACAGAACACGGATTTATTATTATCGGCGTAGAAGGGTACAGTCGTGACGATCTGATTCAGAGCTAAACCAATAGCAAGCCCTACTAAAAATGGGCTTTCTGCTCATTCAATATGTATTGAATATTAAACTCCAAATAAGATAATTAAATATTGTATTTTCACCTTATTTATGTATAATGCTTGTATCCGATAAATATTTAAAGCTTATCATAAAGGGATTCGCCATGCGAAAACAGAAGACGGGAAAGTCAGTTCTTACAGCCGAAAAAGTTCATGAGCTTTTTTTGGTAAAAAGTGTAAAAACTGGATTTTTAAACGACCCGACAACCGCACAGTGCAGTGTCTACTACAAAGGTAAGATTCTGGCATCATTTTACGATCCAGGTTGCGGTGGCGGTGTGGCGGAAGTTAACTTTAAGACGGATAAAGCAGAGCAAGAATTCAACAATTTCTGCAATGAATATGATGCTCAGAGCTTCTTTAACCGTGAAGACATGAACAGCCATGATGTGTTCATTTACATTGTTAATGACCTGATTAATAAGGCGAACGAACAAAAGAACCTTATTAAGATCGAGAAGCGTTGCAAGAAATCGATTGTTTACGGAACCCCTTTACGCTTCCATGAGGTAAGCTTTACAGGGATTAAAGACCTTACTGAAATGCTGGAGTATGAAGATGGTCTTAAATCATTGCAGGAAGTTTACGACCAAGCAAAAGCGAAGTTAGGCGAGGGCGAGAAGATTTATAACCCTATCGAGCAGCTAACGAAATTAGGTATTAAGCCTTAATCCTTATGCTGACTCCTTACTTGGAGTCAGTATTTTTTGCACCTAATATGGAAAGAGTTATGGTTAAGCATCAGCAAACTGAAAAACTTCTAGGGCTATGTGAGCGCATTTTCAAAGAAACCAAGCAACCTCACTGGCTCATCTACGCGACATTTCGACCTGAACTGACTGACCCTTTAGGGGATTCTGTCCAAGCACAGTTACTTAACTCTATGGATATGGTTAAGGAATACCTGAATAAACGTGTAGAACATTATGATCCCGAACACGGAATCTTTGTCGATATTGCCTGCCAGCATACTGGAAGCCGCGAAACAGAAGGGATTGAATGGGTTCATGTGGGATTTGAACATGATTCAACTGATTTAGTTATTCAAAATGAAGATCACTTTACAGATGATACGTATCGCATCATCGACTACACCCCAGAGAAGTTCCATGAGGTCGCTGCATTATTGACGAACAAATGCTTTCCGTACAAAGAGAACTTCTCTTCCTGGCATGAGGGCGGTTTTCATTACAAACCAACAAACATCATCTTAAGCCTCTTTTCCAAACCAGAAGAAGTAGAGCCAAACTTCCTAGCCTTTTTGTTACACATGCTGGAATTTTGTGAAAGCAATCAGCCTATTGATGCGAAACATAATGGCGACTACAACTTATGGAGCAGTGCTATCATTGGTGAAACTTTGAATGTGCTGACAAAAAATGGATTTAAAACTGGTGATAAGTCGTCTATCGATGGCAATGCACTCTTGACTGCCGTTTGGAATATCCAAGACATTTCGTCTGAAATACTAATGAGAGAAACAGAAAGGCGAAACAAAACAGGTCATATTGCTCACCCTAATGATCTTAACAATGAATTTCTTGGTCAGTTGCGGCTAATTTACAACCATCTTGTCAGTTAACCGCGCTTAAAAGATAAGGGGTTCGATCAGAACCCCTTAATGTAACCTTGAATGAGTGTTGTTTGTGAGCTTCTTAGCTTTCTTGAAGGTGAGTGTTTAAAAGCTTAATTAGCTCCCTGATGATTGAAAGTGAATTCGACTGAATATAAATCGAGACTTGCAACGGCTCATTATCACCGACCCCCGATTTTACAATAAAATCAACACTTTCTTCTCTTGAGTATTTGGCTTCAAACATCCACTTCATGATGTTTTTGCAGTCCACTTCTTTTGGCTTTATGTCCAAATTTAACTCAAAACCAACGCAATGTATCAATGATTGCATTTGTATTCTTAAGTTTTTATTTCCAGCCAAAAGACTGTGTCTGTGAGTACTTCCAGAAATGTATCCATCTAGAGTTTTTTGAAACGCTACTCTTTTTCCAAAACAACTAAGACTATTCGCAAAATGTGACAAACACATATAATGTTCAGTCAGTTTGCTAATATTCTTCTTCACAGGTGAACCTATCAATGAAAGAGTTATTTACTATCAAGAACGAATGTTAGATCCGCAGGCTTGTAGTAAATAGATTTCATTACCTTACCTTTTTTCAGTGGCGATCCCTTGTAGTCGTCACAGTCTTCTGCACACTTGATGATGAATAGACCGTCTTTCTCTTCGGCTTCCACCTTCACGCCTTGTTCTGCATAGTAGCGTTCGTTTTCAAGGTACTCTTCCATGCTCTTAGCAGCTTTTGACATGTTAGATGCGTGTACTTCATCCCATAGACGCACAAAATCAAGTTGGTAGCTTTTCGCAACGTGCAGCAATACTTCAACGCTGTATTCTACAGCTTCCGTCCACTTGCCAAGCTGAACAGCGCGACCAGTTAGCACATAAACTTGATCAGTTACACTGTCACTGATTTCAACAAGGTCTTTTGCCTCAGCCAACTCTTTCAACTCTTCAACGTGAAGTGAGGTATGCAGAGAATCATGATCCTTTTGAAGCTCATCTTTGATTTCAATAGGCAGACCATTCATGTTACGAAATTCTTTGATGTCCGCGTAAAGTTTATCTTTAAGCTCTTGAGTTAAAAGTGTTAGACGTGGTTTAGTCATTATCTTTATTTCCGTTTTGTTTATTTAATTTATCGATTATAAAATAAGGTGTTGAATAAAACAACCTATCGTACTATAGGCTTGCGTAAACAGTTACGTTATCAGGAATTTCTTCAAAATCTCGCTTGGGTTTTGAGCTGTCTTTAGGTCGGTTAGGGGACGTAAAAACTCCCGCCTCACATGCAGCCATCATAGCTTTTAATCTTGTAGTCGCGTCACTGTCTTTAGAGCTAGAACCCTGTACATCAGGGGTGATTAAATCTTGCTTACTTGTATCTTTCATCATCGACTTTTTCTTTTTTAATTAGGCTCTCTATCGTACACCGTAGTGTACTCTGCCTCATTTGTAATCCATTCAATCAACTCTTCTAGAGTCTTCACCTGTTCACTGCTTAGGGATTTGGTGATCGAATCCATTTTTGCCTGTGCGTCTTCCACATCCTTCTCAGGGGTATCCCAAAAAGCTAGCGATTTCATACTGATTTGCTGATTGCACTCTGGCATGTATTAAGACCTATATTTAGTTATTTTTGATTGACTTTACGAGTTTACTTAAATCATTGAGTTGACGCAATATTATGATAGAATCAATCAATTAATAAATATTAATCAATAAAAAGCGGAACGGTAATGAATATCAAAAAACCATACTTCTTTGGTGCAATTATATCCTCGATAATCGCTTCTTCTGCGTTTACAGCAGTAGTTGTTAGCAAAGGAATGACAAACCCAGAACTTGAAATTCAATCTGATACGATAATTCAATCTAGCGCAAACCAAGAAAGTTTTGAATCAGCATTAAAAAACGAACCACCACTAGAAATCGATCCTCAGGTTCACTTGGTCTCATCTGAACCAAATCAGATTACCAAAGCTCGAATGCTTTTCACTGGCATCGATCACTCACAGCAGAGTTATAGCTTTGATGAAAAGATTGAGTTGAAGTCTCAGTGCGACTCTATACAGGTTCGACGCGCTCAACTGGACGGAACTTACTCACTTGAACAATACCCGATTGACGTTATTTGCAAATTTAATGATAATTACGTCACGGTTACAGTTCTTGATAAAAGCGAAACACATCCTGGTAATGGATCAGCAGGATATTACGCAAATAATGAATCAATTATTGATCAAGACAAGTTTTTTGATTATGCAATGACGCTTGACTCATTAAACGTGAATCGATGCGGTGATAATAAATATTGTGTTGACGCATATTTTCCTGGTGATAGCGAAATTCTGACCTCAGTTACGCCAGAAGAATTTATTCAAGAATCAAAATCTTTCTTGATGAAAGCAGACAATATTATTATCAACCGCGCCCAAAAAATTAAAGAAGAAAATCGTATCAGAGATGCATGGGAAGATATCCGCATTAAAGACGAAATAAGCAAAGAAGAAAGTGAAAATGAATAACCCAGACCAACCATCAAAGAAAACCCAAGTTGTAATTGGCGCAATGATTGTCTTAATGCTTCTCTCAGCATTTGCACCTGTCTTGCAAAACATGATGTGAAAAGTCAGCCCTGAGATTAAATGTCTCAGGGCTTGTTATTTTATTGATAGCAACATGGCACTTTCTCAATACCTTCCTTATTGCAATAGGGGATTGCCTTTGAAGCATCACTTATCAAAGGTTTTACATTATCTTCTGACGCATCAAACTCAAATCCAGCATTCTTATTGACTTCATAACAAACTGATTGCTTCAAATCCTCGCTACCACTTATCTTTGTTCCAAGCAGTCCAGGGTATATATCCCATCCAATGGGGATTTCCTTCAAATACCCTTGCTCTTTTAGCTCTGACGTTTCGAAGCTTGGAGTTATTACCTTACCATCAGCTTTATAAGCAATGTAAGCAGCGTTGACCTGTTGAGCTTGATTTATGTATTTTGCACTTTCCGCAGATATCTTTTGTTCCTTGTATATGTCTCCGCCGTAAAAATACATAGCGCCACTAACGAGAGCTAGAATTGCTATAGATATCACGACTATAACTAAGTTACTCATGATGTTACCTAACCTTTTATTATTATTTATTTATTGATATTAGTGTGATCGATGTCATAATAATATTTATAACATAAATAAAAATTAATTAAATTAAAAATAATACGTATTGGTTGGGAAATAATATGATTACGAATATGCCAGCCCAAAAAAGGCTACTCGCAATTGCGATCCTAGCAACTCTTAATTCTCATGCGATTGCCAGTGAGGAAAGCGGGGTAGGGGATGGTGATTACTTCATAAAGATTCACGTAGCTGAGACCCTTAGCTATTGGGATGACGGTGGCACTCGGGCTACAACTTGGAAAAAGTATGGCGAGCCATACAATTGCAATGATTGGTCTTCCTTTGATTCTTCTGCTGAACCTGGCACCTCTTATTTACAGCAAGCGACTTGTTCTCAAGATGAAACGCGCACAGTTACTTACATATCTCAAGATAGGTTTTCTGACGCTGTAATGGAGCAGGAAGAGATCGAAAGAAGAACGGTTGACCTGACACTATCAAGAAGCGTTAACGTTGTTTCTGATGGCTTTGAGGACGTTTCAGCTCCGTATGACTGCTCAGACTGGAAAGCCGACTCATCAAAATCATTTAGCAAAACGGAATACCACAGAATCCAGCAATGCAGCGTGAATCAGTCTGCAACATTAAAACATATGATTGATGGTCTAGAGGCGTTCTCTGTCGCTCAGGAGCAGGTAGCGATTAAAGACATGCAAGAGACACTAGCAAGAGATAATCGCTCATGCTTGACCCTGTTAGAGCAGGATTCCAGCCTTAAAAACGATGTGTATCCGCTTAAGGGTTCAAATTACCAGTGTGATATGGCTGGTGGAGGATGGACTCTTGTTAATTACACGGATCTAAGTAGCGGCAATTACGGAGATTTCAGCAAAACCTCTCTTGGTGGTAAGACTGCACTTTGGGCTATCTTCCACAGTCACGCCAATGGCTCATACCAAGATCGCAAGTTCTTTACCAACACCGATAATTTACCGTGGAGCCAAGCGAAAATCACTTTCAAAGCTGAACTATTCAGCTCAGTAGACAGCTACAGCAATACGCATGGTGGCGCGGTAAATCGAGACGATGTTATAAACGGGATGTTCTTTGACGGTTTAAGCATTACCACAGACAGCGGCAAGCTTGTTCATGCTGTCACAAGGTACGATAACGCCGCAAGACGTAGCCAGCTTGGGATTCCTGATAGCAAGTCATTTATAGGCTCGGGAACTCATTCATTCACCTTTGATAATGGCTCGATTACAACGGATAGGTTGAAGCTTAGAGGCATTGCCGATCAATACTACAGTGATGAGGCAGTAGGATTTAGTCAATACGTAGTATGGCTAAAATAGAAAACACAGAATGCCTAGCAGCCCCGCTAGGCATTTATTTTATGCGCTTTTTAAATTGCTTTTCGGGTCACTTGAAACTCTAAGTGCTCGTACAAACAAGCGTTAAAGAAATTCCCATCTGCAATATCCTCGATAGAAAATGTCTCAAACACCCAATTCATCGCTTGCTCGAAAGTGAATTGGTAAACCTTTTTTTCTAACTCGCCAACCGCGAAATATGCTGCGGAACCTTGTTCTTCTTGAAAGCGAAGAAACTGAAAGTAATCTTGAATAGCCTCAACATGGTGAAAACTTTGGCTAAAAAGGTTCGATTTATATTTCTCTTGGAAGTATCGAAGAACAACCTTCTTAAGCTCTTCCTTTGCCTCTTTTTCGTTACCATGCACAGTTGCAAAGCTATCATCATAAAAGACAAAGTCCTCGCCTGACAGAGATGTACTACCAATTACATTCACTTGCAGGAGGATGACCTCACGCTGTAGTGAATTCTCATCAGTGATGAAGAATTTATCCAGAGTATGATCATTATGACCTGAAGCTTCGTCGCCATGAAGCATAATGACAGCCATGCGATTAACGACATTCTGCCCCTTTCTTCCCAGCTTGGAGCCAGAAACCGCTTCATAAGCAGTCTTAATTCGGTTTAGAAAGTCATTTTTTGAAATGTTGGTGATCTGTAGCATTGCGATTCCCTCTTTGCTGAACCCATATTCATGTCTACTCAATTCCATAAAATTCAGCATTAAAGAAAAAGCTAAATCTATGATTTATTTATATGCAGAATTCCGCCACACCTTATTACTAGGCTGAGTAGTGCGAGGCTCTGAAACCTCAGCGAGCAACCTTCACTGCTTAGGTGATAACCACTCGTTAAAGTCAATATACCAAAATCACAGGAAATACACAAGAATTATTGACTTAAAAAGCGCACAAACATATAATTAATTATAATTTAAGCCATTGAGATTTAGACACCATGCAGACTTCACCATTAATGAAATCATTCGGACTCGTTCAATTGGCTGTGAGTCAACTCGATAGGAACACCTTTGACGAAGAGGAACTGAAAGATCTTCCAAGCGTAAAAGAGCAGCTTATCGCGCTTACAATGCAGTATTCATCAGACAAGACAATTGAAAATCAGATCCGTGATTGTTTAACTGGTAACTATTTGTTCGCAATTAACAACAAGCTGTCAGAAATTCTTGAGGTCGATAACCCCCTTGATGTCGAAGGGTTTGCGCCTGTATTTGCCGTAGCATCACACACTGGCGACAACTACTTTGAGCCTCGCGAGTTCATGAAATTCTCAACCGATTATTTCATGGAGGGGGATGGTATTAACTTTGATGAGTTCATCTTTAATCACTTCGAGAGCAAGCTTCTAAAACATGCCTCTTCATCTGATTCCGATACCGTAATTGGGCTTGTGGAGTACTCATCATCTGGCGCTAGAGTCATTGGCGAACCGATGAATGGCTATCTCGAATCGTAGTGTACATAAATACCAAGGACTAGATCCTGATGATGCCTCTACCAAATGGCTGGAAGAACGCCCAGCCTTAAAACGCCTCTACGAATAGGACGGAAAATAAAAATGAAAGCGAGTACAGATACGTTGGAGTTAGGTGATAAAGTTATATTCCGCTGTGACGAATATGGCGATGGTAATATCATGGACTTTGACGGTTCGGTTCAAGATATAAATGATAAGGGCGTTGATGTGCTTTATCTCAGTGGTTACAAGTCTAGAAATGACTTCATCCCCTTTAAAGATGTAATCGCAAAAGTGGATTTAAAAGCCCCTAGAATCAAGTTAAAAAGCGGCTCTTTCAGTGGTCACTTAATTGAGTTTGAACAATAACGGGAAAATAAAAAAGATTGCTGCGTTTCATCGCAGCAATCTTTAAAACCCTCTCACCTATTAAAATTCTTATTCAAACACTCTTTTGAGATCTGATCGGTAGGGCAAAGCCATTCATTATTGATAACAAATACGTCTTGTTTCATGTTTGGCACTTTCTTTAGACCAATTTCGAAACGATACACACCTTGCTTTGCAATTACATTTAGTACTGGTTTTTCGTTGTGAGGACTGGCTTGTCTATGCTCAATCTCTTTATCAATATCAATCCTGAAGCTATAGACATCAAGCTTTTGCACCTTCTTGTTAGGATCGTTATTCATGTCATCATAGCTAGTAAGATCCACTGACGACAGAGCAAACAAAAGAAGCAACATCCCTAATAACATCAAGTCACTCAATATACCTAGATCTTCTTTTTTCTTAGAGCCGTTCTTTTTCTTTTTCATAATCTATTTCAAAATCAATTGAGTTTGATTTTGTCCCGCTTTGTTTTTCATTACCGTTTTCTTCGCTTTTTCATTACTGACTTCTACTAGTGGGTAGTCTTTCAAATCATAGCCAGTAAATGGGATTGTGTTCGTATATTGACTATAAGGAACTAAGCCAGTTAAACGCACAATCTGATCTTCAATCGCTTTTGATAAAAGCATCGCCCCCTTAAGAGAGTCCACTTTAATTCGGTAGGTGAAATGAATTACCGTGCCTGGCTCAGACTTATCTCGCATCATGCACGTTATAAAATATTGTTGCTTCTTCATACCAAAACTATTCCAGCCCACCAGTGATTTTATGCATAAAAACAGTAAAGGCAAAAACGGCTGCATTCTTCTGTTCAACATTATCAGTGCTTGTAAAAGACCTCTCCCATAAAGCATCTAAATCCTTCATGAAGCCATCAAACATTGCTTTACCTTCTGGCGACAATTTTTCGATTTCTTTTTCGAAAAAAGCCTTTTGTTGAGCCAGCTCTATTTCTAAAGGGTCATTCATATTTATTCCTCATTATTTTTAGACCTGATTATACCTAACTTTCTGTGAAATATAAGATACTTTATTTGATTTTAATAAAAAAAGAACACTGTCGTGTTCACGTATCAATTTTGGTCTTCTTTTCTTTTGCTATACGTTAATTATCTTTACTTTTTAATAAATAAATATATAATGGTGAACAACAAATAAAAGGAACACACCATGAAAAATCTAGTCATCCAAATCGCAAAAGAATCTATTGCTTTTAACGCCTTAAACGTTTCCGTTGATCTTCTGATCAGTCCATTTCGTGAAGAGTATGAGCACGGAGACGACACTTATGATTTACCCTCTGAAACCATGCCTAACTTTGTTCATAGTTTTAAATATCGAGACTACACAGAACAAGAGCTATCTCTTGCCCTGGCTGAAGCTAAAGGAGATCTGTTTGCATCCTTATGTAATGCAGTTAAGGACTCGCCTTACAAAGCCCCAGAGAAAGTAAAACCTCTACAGCGTGTACGCGCTCACGGTCTCATGCATGGCGCACTTACCTTAATTTCTGACTGGCTTGTTACTGTAGAGAAAGATGAATCACTAAAGGCGCTGGTGACGAACATCTTAAAGCAAGAGCCAGCTTCAAAGTATATGTCTTCACGAGGTGCGCTAGTCCATTGCTCATTAAGCAGCCGAGATATCACTATGATTTACGATGATATCGATGCGCTTTACGAAGATAAGGCGTTTCTTGAGGCGAAAGAGATGGTTGAATCCCTATACGTATCGCACTTTGAAGAGTTCGTTAAGAGTTACTATTAATTCTCTATTTAATAATTAAAGTTATTTTGTTGACTTTAACCATTAAAAATGTATAATCATAAACATAGAGTTGAGTCATCGAACGATTAAGGGAATCACATGGAAAACATCATCTCACTAAAATCACTGGTTAGCGCATCAACTGCAATGTCTAAAAATCAACGCGGTCAAAAATCAGGATCTACTGATAAGATTCAACCTGTGACAATCCCTGTTCATGCCATCAATGAAGATGAAGTCGCTATTCTTAATGGTGTTCATCGTGCAGTTGCATTGCTACGTCTAGGCACCGTGTTAAAAGGTTATTGCAAAGAAACAGGCAAGACGTATCTAATCACAGAAGATGAAGCACAGTGTAAACTCATCTATACAGAGATTAAATAAAACTAATCGGTATTGGCTCTAGCTTGTCTAGAGCCTATCTTAATAGGCAGCAATATGACCAACGAAGAAAAATTGAAATTGTTTGAGCACCAGTGCCGACATAGTACCTACACCTTATTTGCTCATGAAACCAGCATTGAGCTGCATGATGCTTTTGACCGACTAGGCTTTTACCTTTTCAGATCAGAATACCGTCAGTTGCTAAAGGAAAAGGGCATCAGTAGCGTATCCGAGGCAAATTCACCTGAGTTACTAAAGGAGCTTGCCGAAAAAGTTCTATCGTGCGTACCTGAATTCCAGCGTGATAACGACAAATGGACTTCGGATATGCAAGAATCCTTTATCCATAACCTATTAAAAGGCTTTAAGGCTCCTGACATCATCTTATATTCACTGGATGGTAGTAACAGCAACTGCTTTATCTTGGACGGGCTACAGCGTCTTACAGCGGTCATGCGGTTTTTAGTCTTGAGCGATATGAAATTCCCTATTGGTAATGGTGAATTCATCGAAAGCAAACTGGTTACGGACGCAGGCTTTAGTTTCTTTGGTATGCGAAGCTCAGCTCTGAGAATCAAAGTATTCCATTTTAAAAATGAGCTGGCTGCTGTTGACCACTACATTGAAATCAATGAGAACATTACTCACTCAACCGACGATATCCAGAGAGCAAAAGAATATCGAGCGAAGCTCACTGAGTCGGCTAACGCACAGTAAAAAATCAACCTAAAACGCTCTATTTAATAGGGCGTTTATTTACGTTGACCAGCGCCCTTATTTATGTATAATTAAAAATATAAATTGAGGATACAAACAATGAAATCACTTATTGAAACCAAAGATTTGTGCGCATCAATCCGAGAGCGTAAAGATGTCTTATATACATCCGTTCACCGTGATTTCCTTGAGTTCTTACAGTTGGTGGACTCATCAAATCCAAGCACTCAAACGCACTACACTGGTTTAGATGAGTGGTCAAAGCCGATTTATGAGCGTATCCGAGGCGAGATGTATAAGCATGGCTTTATCAGTGGCGATGTAGAGGGCAATAAGCAAAAACCCTTAGGTCAATTTTGGTTTGGCGTGTATAGCATTTTGTCAAAAATCACCTATTCACCAAATCTAAATAGTGAAGTTGCAGATCATCATTCGAGCGCGAAAGAGCGTAATGATGCATTGATGATTGAGCTTAATTACATTAAAACCGCATTAGGTATTTAACCTAGTGAAATAATCGATTCAGAGGGCATATACGTTAGCGAAAATAAAGAAAAGGTCTATCCTGAGTGTGAGAAGCTTGCTTCTCACGAACAAGAACTCAACACTATTCGAAATTTTTTAGATTGGTGTGACTCGAAACGATTTGAGCTTCGCGATTGGAATCACCTTAATTACGGCGAACCTCAAAAAATTAACAAGAGCCGCGAACAACTTCTAGCTGAATATTTAGGTATTGACCTAAAAGTTGTTGAGAAAGAGCGACAAGAAATGCTCGAAGACTTCGTCTCAGGCAAATAAGCCATTTATATAAAGGCAGTATCTTTGATTACTGCCTTTTTTATTTTCAAAAAAAACCACTTATTTATTTCACTGCCTTTTGTACTTTACCTATATTTACGAATTGCTGTATTTAACTTTACATTTAATTCGATAATATTAATCTGTAAATTAAATAAATAAAGGCAATATTATGAAATCACTTAAATTACTAGCAATTACCACCATTCTTTCTTTGTCACCTCTTGCTAATGCTGCTGATGATTCTCGAATGGATTTTGAATGCCCCAAAGATATGGTGTGCAAATCAATCCATAAGCACCCGAGCGATTTAAATGAAATGAGTAGGGAAGACATGCAAAAGCGCATGTTTGATCGAATTGATGCTAATGGCGATGGCGCTATTACATTTGATGAGTTTAAAGATGCCAAACCACCGAAAGGAAAGCACCACAAACGTCACGAGGCGAATTCTGAACGCCCTGGCAAGCACGAGAGGGCTGATAGTCAGGACAAGCGCATGAGACCGAATCCTGATAAGTTTTTTGATATGATTGATGCAAATGGTGATGGTCAAGTTTCAAAGGATGAATTTAAGAGCTTCGCTGAGAATCATAAAAGACCACCTCGCGATTAATCATTTCCATTCTTAAAACCATGTTACGGCGATGTAGTTCGCCGTTTATTTATCTTTGAAAAATCATGTTTTTATTGTATTCTTTCGTAAATTAACAAATAAATGTGAACCTTATGATTTACGAAGAAATAAAAGAGCATTACATAAACCATGATCTAGTCAGAGGAAATATGTCAATTCTTTTGAATTTTGCTCATATAAAGATGCTGTTTGACTCTCAGCCACCCCATTTAGATAAGTACGCTTTATTATCACCTCTTTTTAGAAGAGCAATTAAAGGTTCTTTAGCCCCTAATTTTGCTGAAGCAGGTATTAAACGAAACCGACCAACTCTAGACGAAAAAAAATCTATATTGAGCCTCTGTGCTAAGGAAAATATTTTCGAACTAGAAATCGAATTTACCTATCAAGGTGAAAAACTAATGATTAATAATACTGATAAATCAGATCAGTATTTTGAACATAATTACACTATGCTTTTCCGATTTTTAGAGTTGGAAGAACAGCTTGATTGGGAAAAAATTACTTGCGAGCAAGCTCATGATCTTATTAGTAAAGACGCAAAAGAACCGATTTTTTTACTTAGCGATGAAATCAAGGGTAATCTGTTTTTTTGCGACATTACAGCAATTAAGCTCAACGCATTGTGGAAAAAACCGACAGAACTAGATAAGCGCCTAATCGAGTCCTCACCAGAAAGCGTCATACAAGCAATGCGTGAAATTTGTAATGTGGAAACCTTGAAACGCATTATTGCGCGAGCTGAATCCATTGAGTGCGAAAGCAGACTTAAGCGTTAAATGAAAAAGAGAAGCCAACGCTTCTCTTTATCAAACTAATCATTCAGACCAAGACTCAGTTTTTTCACTGATTTTGTTAATCCCTCAAAGATTTTATCCCGAACATTCTCATTGATATCATCTGGAAGATTGTTCCCCACTAGATCGATAACCTGTCCACAATCAGCAATAAACTCATCCAGAATATCTCTCATAGAGTCCGATGAATACTTCACTAGCCTCGCTGTACCGATAAAATGTCTAGGCTGTATCTGATGCCACTTACGTTTGTATCCGCTACTTGCCTTTAGTCCCATTGCCAGCTTGATTTTTCTTTCATGAAGCCCTCTACCACCCATAAGAGGGTAGGCTGACATAATGTCGTACAAAGGCGTTAAACGGTACTTACCATGAGGCTCTATGAATAGCGAAAAGTTTTTTGAGTGACCATCTATTGCAGCAAGTAAATAGAACAGAACTTGAGAACGCATAAAGGTTCTCCTGTCTTCCTGAGGAACCTCTGATCCAAGAAGATGATCCATTATTCCTTCAATACCGATACCACCATCTGATTCATATTTGCTTGCTGATGGCATACCAGACACCTGGCAAAAGTCTTCTTGAGGCAAGCGTACAATCCAATCTTTTAGTTGTGAGAATCGTCTATCGAAACGCTCAACGGCAAGCGCCCTTACTCCACCAGCCCTAATAACGTCACAAGAGGCTGTAGGCAGTCCAAACGCTTCAGAAATCCTCATACACACGAGTTCATTATCAACACTGGTTGTTAGGTCTAAAACGCTGTCCTGCGTCCGTATTTCACCAATCGGAAGTTTTATAATGTGTGTGGTTGGAGTTGCACCTTGCGGTATAAACCAACGCTCATCCAACTTCAACAAGGCAGTTTTCTCTTGAGCGCCAGCAATTGAGATCCTGAAATCATCATTTCCATCAACCATGCCTAAAGGGATATTGTCTGCATAGGAATTAAGAACTTGTTCAAGCTTTATAAGGGAAAGCTCAGTAGCTCTTATCCCCTTAAACTCTGGAATCGGTTCGCCTTCAGGAATAAGGGTTATTGCCCCAACACTATCGCGCCCTATCTTTTCCAAAAGATCGAATGGCTGTTTTGTTTTGGCACCGTATCGAGCAACGATTCGGTCTCGAACCTGAGGGTTATCTGGAAGCAGGTTGTCGAAAAAGTTAATCACTATATCACCCCTGTACGGCTCACGGCGAAGGGGGATTGATAATGATATCGGGCGAGATTTACTAGAGTTTAACCATTCTTCGCAGTATTGAAAGCTATGAGCACCACTAGGTTCTTTAGTGAACACCCCTACCGACTCACCATTCATTAACACGCGTAATTGCTTTACCATTTCTCATCACTCTCAGTATCAGTTTTTGGGTCGATGCTTTGACCTTTCGGCACAATATGCATTTCCAAATTTAACGATGATAAGATTCGAAATAGCGTCTGAATGCTGGTGGTTTCAGGATTAACCTCAAACTTAGAAACCGTGTCTTGTTTTATCCCTACTGGATCGGCAACTTTTGCTTGAGATAGCTTCCTGCTTTTTCTTTCATCACGAAGATGTATTGCTAACTGCCTGGATGATGTTATCAACATAACAATTCCTCATTTTACCCTCGATAAAGGGTAGTTTTAGTTTTACCCGCAGTCAAGGGTAAAACGTATTTTACCCCCATTAGAGGGTAAATTTATCTCTACCCCCTGTAGAGGGTAAAACACAGCAAGCTGTGAACTTCAATTGGCTTTTCTTCGCTCTCCTTATAAGTGCAGCATATGTGACTTTTAGAGAAAAAAGTCACACTCAACCACTAAAAGGTTATTATTATGCACTTTTAACCGTGCATCTCTTCAATGATTGCTTTAGTGTGTTCATCAATTAGCTTTGATTCTTCAGGCGTAAGAATGCGGTCAAAGGCATCAAGATAAAACGGACATCGCTTCATCATATCTGATAAGAATGCACGGTACGACTCATCTTTGTTTAACTTAAGCCAGCGACTCTTAGCCGTAACAGCTTCCTCGGTTTCCCTTGTTAGTTCACCGAATTGCGCAATCTCGCTAATTTGAAGTTTGTATAGAGCATCGATTTCACGGTGGTTTACCGTCTTAAGTCGGTACTTTTCGCCATTATCGCGAGTCCAGAATGGTTTTGAATAGAAGCTATTAAGGCTATCGCCCATTAAGGTTCCCAGAAGCTCTAACGTGTCATCACTGGTGTCTTTCTTCAGAATGAATACGTACATATCTTCGACTTCCTCAACCTGCACTGAGCGGAATGCGCAGTGATGCTCAAAATCGAATGTTAACTCATTTAAGTCAATAACTGAGATGATTGCTGTACGTGATACTTGCTCAGAACTCTCATCAGCAAAAAGCAGGTTATCTCGACCAATAGCCACTCCGCCAAATTCATTAGGTTCAGGAGACTTGAACTTTTGCCAAATATCGTTCATTGGCAATTCTGTTAAGGACGAGTCTTTAAATTGTTGGTTGTACGGATCTCGGATTTCAATTTCCTGCTTGTCGATGAACACCGCGATAGTATTTTCATCCAGCTTGTTACCGATTAGTTTGAAGCCCATAAAGTCACCCGCTTTAAAGCTATCAGTGACCATCACACCTGTAATGATCAGGTTGTTATGAATTTTACGGATAACAAGTTCAAGTTTAGGAGTCATGATGATTTCCGATTTAATTATTTAATTTATGTTTTTATTATACATGAATGTTGTTTGCAGTCAATGTTTTTGCGATATTTTATTTATTTAATTAATCTGTATAATGCTTGTTATCAACAATAAAGGAAAAAAATATGAAAGTTTTAGGAAAAATATCTGATACAGGCATAAGACCAGAACAAGAAAAGCTGATCCGTGAAGTTCTTAACGAATGCGTTGGTATTTTCATCGTTGCTAGTCCTGGTCACGCTCAAGGTACAGCTCAAGAAACAATTCAATTTCTACTTAATAACTGTTTCTCAGGTGAAAATATCAACATCGAGAAGGTTCAAGGAAGAGACCAAGATGAGTTTGACCGCTCATTCCTAAACTCATTGCGCAATGACCCTGATATTTTCGTGCTTGATGAAATTAAAGGAAATCAGGAGTTAAAAGCGATGACTGATTCTGCCCTAAGTGGTCATCAAGTATTAACCACTGTTTCGTCAGCTAGTGCATTTTCAGTATTTAAGCGATTAGAAACGCTAGGGGTTGATCGAGAGCTGCTTGGCAATCCACATTTTATCAATGGCATTTTATACCAAATCCCCGTTGACAAGTTGACTCAAGAAAACTCCATTACATTTGATGAATATCAGAAACTTCCTGAAGCAAAGCAAAAGGTTATTGATTGCGTCAATGAGATTTTCATGCCTGATGAAATCGCAAACATTCGCTTTAGAAAGTCTGACGAAAACCGCTTCAGCAACGAAACATTTTTGATTGCAGAGTATCTTAAGGTAACTCCGAAATTACGTGAAATGATTGCTAACAACAAATTCGATGAAGCTTTAGAACACCATATACAAAACGGCGCTGTATCGATTGATATTGATGGCAAAATGATTTACTCAGGTCTGGAAAACATACATATCAGTGCGCTTGAAGCAATTAAAAACGGCTTCTGTGATATTCGAGAAATCAATAAGAAACTATCCATTTTTGGTGATCTGGAAAATGAAGATTAAAAACGGTTTTAATACTGGCGTTTTTGAAGGGGCGCTCTTGTGCATTGGCATTATGCTGTCCTGCACTGTGGGCGCGACAACATTCATAAAATCAGATAATGAAGCTCAGAATAAAAATGAAATCATTCAATCTGTTTCGAATCCAATTGAGTTTGGTTATACGCAAATAGCTCATTCTGATGGATGGGATGAGCAAAACAAGTGGATCGGCGTTAATGTGTATCGAATTGTTCTCAAGCAGGGCGATAAGGTAGCTGTTGGTGATTTTGGCATTCAAGGTATGCCAAACGTACCGAAAGGCTCTGAGGGCATTGTATGGCGTAGCAAAAGCGATGGATTCCTGGATGATGTATCCAAACTTTCAGACTTGCCAGAAGCATTCAACATGCTTTCCAAAGGTGAACGGTTCTACAATCTTGATTTCTTAAAATCGAGCAAATAAAAGTCAAAATGAGAGCGGGGTAGTTAACCCCGTTTCTCCATCAAGTTTTCGATTGAGAAATTCGGCTTAATGGCATAACACATTGACTCAATATGATTGCAGCCTAAATTGTACGCAGCGGCATATCTTGCGCATCTATTCACATCCTGAAAAACAACCGCTTTGCTTTTTTCGTTAGCCAATTCCTGGAATGAACTCATATCAATACCATCGTATGAGACCTTACCCATGATGGTACACATTCCGCCCTTAACCATACCACCAGAACGCTTTCCCTGACCGCGACTCAATCCCCAATCAATCGTTTTTCTGATAATCGGCAACTGCCCTTGGTTTTTTAGAATGTAGTCAGAATGCTTATCCACAAATTGCATGGCTTCTTGTCTATTTTTCGATAAACCTAGCACTGGAATTTCATCTGTTTTCATAATGATACCGTTACTTCAATCAATAATAAGCCCCACGAGGGGCTTACTAATCAGTTAGATTTGCTCTTGTTTGTACTCAACCGTGATTTCGTACATTCCGTATGTAAGATCAGGGATCATGTCAACCAACATATTTGGTCGTCCATTCTCACATAGCCATTCAACAATATGATCGAAGTCTTTATCTTCAAGCTCTTCATCGTCAATACCTGCATCACTCATAACGTCCTGAGTAACGCTATGCGCAATCAGATCATCTTTATCAAATGACGCATTCTCTTCCGCATACTGACGGAAGAACTCAAGCAACTGACGGTCATGCTCATCTGCGCTTAATGTGTTGTAAACAGAGATATTATCAATACCTTCATCTTGACCTTCAGCCTTGTCAGTCTTGATGATGGTGTGAATCGTCACAAAGCGTTTCTCTGGCTCTTGAACTGGCTCTGGCAGAGCCTTAGGCGCGGTTTTGCATTCAACTTCAGTGATGGTGTGATTACCCTCAACACAGCTTAACGACACCACATGCTCAAAAATTGCTTCTTGAACCTCAAGCTCTGCGTTAGAAGAATACTCCAAAAGCTCTGCAACATCTTCATCAGTCAATTCATCAACTGATTTACCTGCCTCATCCAAGAATCGTTCTGCGTAATCAGAGCCTGTCTCATCAATCGCTTCGATAAGCATAGATGCATTAATTGCAAGCGACACGGTATCAGCAAGGTAGCTCAATACGTTAGAGTAAAGTTGTCTCTTAACCTCATCTTCGCTTGATCCTGTTACGGTTGAGCTATCGTCTTCATAAGTGTTCTCATGGCGATAGTTTTCAGTGCCAACCCACATGAACGAAGCGGTTTCAGATTGAGACTCTTCTTTCCAGAACTGCTCTAAATTGTGTTCGTGCTGACCATCAGCTCTACCGCCGTGTAAGATCTGTACCATTGCCGCATTTAAGATTTGAGTTCGCTTCTTTTTCAGCGGTGATTGCATTGCGCCTTCAATAGCTGACGCTAGGCGGTTTTCGAATTCTTCTTTAGAAACGTTTAAGATTAGCTTTGACATAATATTAATCCTTATATCGTGACCAGATTTTTATTTCGTGTCTATCTCGTTCCACTTTCAATCCAGTCACTTTAAGAGACTAATATTAAGATTGAATTTGGTAATCAATCGAATTCGCCATTACAGACAATCTGTATGAGATAAAACCAGGCTCGATAAACCTCGACTTCCAACCAGTCAGTGTACAAGCACTGCCAACCAGAAGATGTATATAGTTATACATGGATTAAGCTTGAGAGTCAATATTTATTTTAGTTGAGAGGCGATAAATCGCCTCAGAAACAATGTTTCTTTTCTTCTTGGCTTTTTTCTTTATCTGAAACGCAAAAACCCCGCCGAAGCAGGGTCGATTTTTTAACTTCACACTTATGGTAGTGACTCTCCAATACCAATATTTTATTGATTCATAAGCATCTCTGTCAATGATATTTATCAAATAAAAAAAGAGACGGGGGTTAACCGTCTCTCTTTAATTTCTGGTGTCTTATGCTGCGATTTCTAGCTGTTCTTCTGATTTTTCTTCAAGAACAACACCTTCTTTTTCGTCTTGCTTCGCTTTCACTGCAAGCTCTTTCATCATCTGGTCAGCTTTAGCGTTGTGAGTTTCAATCTCGTCAAGCTCAGCAGCCAGCGACAGCAGTTTTTTAGCCATTTCAGCAGTCATGGTTAGTTTAACTTCTTGCTCTTCTTCAAGAGCTTCTAGCGTTACCTGTGAAGCCAGAGAAGACACGATATCACCCATGCTGTTTACTTTCTTTGGTGCCAGCTTGATTTTTTTCAGAGCTGATGTACCAGTTGATTTAGCAGGCTTTTCACCTTTCTCTTTTGCCGCTTTCTTTTCAGATTTAGCGCGAACTTCTTCTTTAGCCATTGCCAGGGCAATATCAGCACCGTGCTTACGAATATTGTTCCAAGCGTTAGTCGCTGAGTAGTCGCCAGCCTGAATCATTGCTTTCAGCTCCTGAGGGGCTTTTAGCAGTAACAGGTAGTTGTTTACTTGCGCAGGGGTAGTGCCTAGCTCTTCCGCTACTTGAGTTTGGTTTAGACCCATACCCATCATGCGGTTGTAAGCGTTAGCAAGCTCAATTGCTGTTAGAGGGCGACCTTCCGCAGACTTAATCATGCGAGCAAGCTGGTCTACTTCGTTGCCTGTTACTTCGATAACAGATACCGCTTTCAGATCCACGCCACTTTCAATAGCTTTGTAGATTGCAACAGTACGGTGATGACCTTCTACAACTTTCAAGCGTTGAACGCCATCCACTTCCACAACTACTACTTCGATTGGCGGAACGTACTTACCGTCAGTGTAAGAGCGTACAAAGCCTTCTACGTGTTCAGCGTCGATATCACGAACGTTGAAACCTTCTTCAATCCAAAGCAGGCGAGGATCAGCATTGAAGCCGTTTACGCGCTTAACTTCGATATCCTTGTTGCCACTTAGCTTACGCAGACCGTCTTTAGAAGCCAGTGCTACACCAGTAGCGGTTGCAGTTGCAGTTGCGATTGCTTTTTGAATGTTAGTAGTAGTCATGGTGTGTTCCTTCTTTACTATTCTTTAATTTAACGCCCTGTGCGTCTTGATGTGTTTAATAATACATTAGTTGGCGGCAGAGTCAAGCATATTTTTTAATTATTTAATTAATTTATTCAATAAAAAATAAAAAGTGCCTACACCAGGAATTAATCATAAAAAAAGAGGCAGTGAAATCACTACCTCTTGTCTTTGTTGTAACCGCTTATGCTGCGATTTCTAGCTGTTCTTCTGATTTTTCTTCAAGAACAACACCGCCTTTTTCTTCTTGCTTCGCTTTCACCGCAAGCTCTTTCATCATCTGATCAGCTTTAGCGTTGTGAGTCTCAATTTCGTCAAGCTCAGCAGCCAGAGACAGCAGCTTTTTAGCCATTTCAGCAGTCATGGTTAGCTTAACTTCTTTCTCTTCTTCAAGAGACTCTAGCGATACCTGCGTAGCTAGAGAGGTTACGATTGCACCCATACCCGTTACTTTTTTAGGTGCCAGCTTGATTTTTTTCAGAGCTGATGTGCCAGTTGATTTAGCAGGCTTTTCACCATTAGCTTTAGCCGCTTTCTTTTCAGATTTGGCGCGAACTTCTTCTTTAGCCATTGCCATTGCAATATCAGCACCGTGCTTACGAATGTTGTTCCAAGCGTTAGTCGCTGAGTATTCACCAGACTGAATCATCGCTTTCAGCTCCTGAGGCGCTTTAAGCAGCAGTAGGTAGTTGTTTACTTGAGCAGGGGTAGTGCCTAGCTCTTCCGCTACTTGAGTTTGGTTCAGTCCCATACCCATCATACGGTTGTAAGCGTTAGCAAGCTCAATCGCTGTTAGGGGGCGACCTTCCGCAGACTTAATCATGCGAGCAAGCTGGTCTACTTCGTTGCCTGTTACTTCGATAACAGATACCGCTTTCAGATCTACGCCGTTTTCAATTGCTTGGTAAATAGCAACAGTACGGTGATGGCCTTCTACTACTTTCAGGCGTTGAACTCCGTCAACTTCCACAACTACTACTTCGATTGGCGGAACGTATTTACCGTCTGTGTATGAGCGTACAAAGCCTTCTACATGTTCTGCGTCGATATCACGAACGTTGAAACCTTCTTCAATCCAAAGCATACGAGGATCGGCGTTGAAGCCGTTTACGCGCTTAACTTCGATATCCTTATTGCCGCTTAGCTTACGCAGACCGTCTTTAGACGCCAGTGCTACACCAGTAGCGGTTGCAGTTGCAGTTGCGATTGCTTTTTGAATGTTAGTAGTAGTCATGGTGCGTTCCTTCTATGAGATTCTTTTATTTAACGCCTTGTGCGTCTTGATGTGTTTAATAATACATTAGTTGGCGGCAGAGTCAATATTTATTTTTTAATTATTTAATGTTTTTTTGCATCACTTTTATTTGCAAAGAAAAAAAGACGGAAAATCCGTCTTTTAAGATAAGTGTGCATTTAAGTTTTGAAAGGGGGTTACTTTCTTCCTGGTGTCCAGTTCATGTTCCAGCCATGCGCTCTATCCATAGCCTCATGACCTTTAAAATACTCTTCTAATCTTGTAACCTTGATTGAGCCATTATCATTTTCAAGCATTGCAATTGCGCACATTGTTTTACCATTCTGAGCATTTTCCATATTGACCACAATGTCTTCGTGACCTGCAACCTTAACAGTAACCACCCCATCAATGCCATTCCAATTGCTGACCCCATTGTAAATGTAAGCGAATACAAGAACCCGTTGGATATGATTCCACTTACTTGCATTCACATCCATATTTTCACCTGAATCACTCTCACCTGTACGGTCGTCATGATCAAGCTTGATATACGGCTCGCTTTGTAAAGAACCAAAAGCGTTACCAAGAGCCTGTACGCAACCTTTACGCCCATTCTTTAGTTCATATAAACAACCCAAATCCAGATCTGCATTAGTGCCTAAAACTGAAGCAAAAAAGCCTTTTTTTTGACTCCAATTAAGATTAATGCCTATCTTTCCTACAACAGACTCTTTTTTAAGTGAAATAACGGGATTTTTTTTGGTTAAAATAATGGTATTCATTATAGCGCCTTTTATTGATTCATTTTGATAAGCATCGTATCAAAGACACGTTTGAGGAGCAATAAATAACCATTAAGCACCCAAAGCCAGATGAATCTAGCTTGAACCCAAAAGAAAACCCCGCCAGGTTGTTCCTTAGCGGGGTTTTAGCATTAACTGAGATGACTAAGAGCTTAGCTCTTTTTGTTGCCGTAGAAGCTGAAAAACGGCTCCAATGTTTCACTCAGAAGGGATGCTAGTTGAGACTCAAGAACCTCTTGAGCCACTTCAAATGTTGTTAAATTCATCTCAATCGGAGACGCATCTTTTGAAGGGTTAAATTCAAGGTATTTCATGCTGTAATCGGACACTTTGATAACCTGAATCTTAGCATTGTGTTGGATAAGCACTTCAACACACTTACTTTGATTTAGATCTCGGATGATTTCGCGAGCCAGCAGGTTTAACTCATCAGAATAGATGCCTTTGCGGTTCGCAGACTCAACCGCGCCATCTTCATCGTAGTTGATAAATCCGATTTTCATGCTCATAACTGATTCTTTCATGGAGACCTCATTCTCAATACATGGTTGTTTTCTACTATACAACTCAATGCACCAAAGTCAATTTATTTAATAAAAAATATTGACCGCACTACTGAGAGTTGTATAATTAAATCAATTAAGGGGTTTCCCATAAAAGGTGTAATTTATGACATTAAGCAAGAGAAGTGTTGCCAGCAAAATTCTAATCGCAATTACTTTTTCGGCTGGAATTATGGCTGGAGACTATGTAAGAGCGGCATATTCAGCAATGACCACTAACGATGAGGAATCACGCTACCAAATCTCTCAGGTTGTGGTAGATGAAAGCCTGGCTGATGCCTGTTACTCATTAGAAATCCACTATTCAAGCGCATCTAACGATCTTCACGATATTTCAGCAGAATGCGACACTGGCGATGGTGTTTATCGCGCACGAGAGACAGCGATTTCCAACATCGATTACTCATTAATTGAAGAAATTCCTGCGTTTTATAAAGGAATTGAAATCTTGAGTAAGATTAAGGCAATGCACATTGCTGACTGCTACGGTTCCGAGCGATGCCTTACTGCTCGTGTTGATACTCATGATGAAAAAATGATGGCGTTGATGAATTCTGGCGAACTGGCTGAAAAACTCAATCCGCTACTTGTTCGAATGCAGCTAAGTACAGAACAGCTTTAAATCCTGATTGGATTAGAACTATAATGCTCAAAATGAAAAAATTGAGAAATCATTATGAGCATTAAACCCAATCCAGAACGAGTTCAGGCTCGCGATAAGATCGTTACTGAAATTGCAGCGATAGAAAAAGAGATTGATGACAAAAAAAGAGAACTAACGCTTAAAAAATCCGAGCTGAGAGCGATCTGCCCACACGAACAAGGTGTTTGCGGGGCAGGCGTTTTTGTTTGTTCTATTTGCGGCTACGATGATGCTTGAAGCATCAAGCAGGATGCCGCAATACTGAGTATTAACGGATACCTCATTTAACTTCATATTTATTACTCTATTTTATTCCGACCCTAATACAAAACAATGGCAAAACCCCCTTGATTAATCAAGGGGGCTTCTATTAGTCGTATAGGAAGTCGCCTGGATCTTTATCGTTTAGCAGCGTGTTCAAGCTTACCTGATCTGGGGCTGGCAGACTACTTTCAAACTCAAATGAGTTATCGTAAGCCTTAATCATGGCGAGCATTACCCCAACCATGTCATATTTAGTAACTGGCTGACCACCATCCTTGTTTTCAATATATTCTACACTTGCGATGTCAGCAAAATCAGGTAAACGCTCCTTGATTTTATCAAGAATGTTTTTAGGAATTGAAAACTCGTAATCTTTTTCACATTGCTCAAGGGTTAGTGAAACATGTTTATTGGAGTACAAACTGAAATCAAAAAACTTTTCAGTTTCTGTTAGAAGCTCCATGAAACGACCAGCATCTACGTTCATGCTGTAGTAGGAAAGTTCACCTTTAATTGAAGTTATAGTATTCATTTCATTCTCTTTTGTTATTTAATAAATCAAGCAA
This sequence comes from Vibrio sp. 2092, assembly GCF_033339635.1. Lineage (NCBI taxonomy): Bacteria > Pseudomonadati > Pseudomonadota > Gammaproteobacteria > Vibrionales > Vibrionaceae > Vibrio > Vibrio sp. 2092. The sequence goes on from NZ_JAWOUY010000001.1 coordinate 101,880, forward strand.
ATTATACATTAATTATATAAAGTTGCAATTTAAATGCAGGTTATAAAGTAAGAGATAAACCATCTATATTTCGACTCTTTTCAACGTGAATGCTATTAATGCCAGGCTCAACCATTAGCAAGTAATTATCAATCATCTTATGCGCGTCTCGAATCGCTTTCTCTCCCGAATCTGCCGTAAATTCAGGGTAGATTTTAGACCTAAGCATTAGATTAAAAATCTGCTCTTTGGTCACATTTTCGTAATAGCTTCCGCTAGGTGACATTTCCCATGCGTAGTTTTCCGCAATGCCGTTTGCGTCCACAGTGATATTTCCAGATCCCGCCCAAGCGTGTTCAATTATCCAATCCTCGTACTTATCAATACACATTCTCACATCAAGCCCGAACCTTTCTTGCAGCGCAAGAGCAAGGAACATGCACTTTCCAGAGGTGTAGTTTTCAACAACCTGCTTGAGATCGTAACCCGTATAAGTGTTCTCAGCGGTATCGTGATTCGCTGGTGGAAGAGGGTAGTCATCTTCAATAAATATGGTCACGGCACTATTCAGAACATCCTCTCTAACGGTCTGTGAATCACTCAGAGCGCGTTTAACGCTATCCTCCATATCATCACTCAAATGAACGGAAACTCGATTATGAATCCATCCAGGACAAGGAATAGAATAAGAACATCGAATACTCGCCTGATAAGGCGTAACCTCTGAGATTTCATCTAGCGCATTAGCTTGGAATTTCTCAGAGTTTTTAAACATGTAATTCCACATTTGCATTTCAGCCTCATGCCTTCTCTTATTCCTCTTTATGGCTCTATGAGGCGTGATTTGATACCCCTTATTACTGGCATAGGCACCCATCATTTGAAACAGCATGGTTTCAGAGTCGATTCTTGAAACCATGTCTCTTATCTGGATAAGCTTGGATTCTGGGTTAATTTCAAAGTCACAGGATGAAATGAATTGTCCATCTGGCGTGTGTATAAGCGCCATACACTGGCTACTGCCTTCAATAACAGAAAATTTAATCATTAATGATTCCTTTTTCTTTTATTGTACCAAAATACATAGCCAAACCCTCTCTATTTTAATTATTTACTTTTGGGTTGTCGAGATATATAATCGAGAAATAATAAGGAGACACCATGAATACAGATTCAATGAACAGCCTAGAGAAGTCCATCACTCGCCACGTAAAAGAGCTATTGAATGATGATGAGCACATCATGACGATTGGACGTGTATTGATCATTCTAAATCATCCATCCCTGGCGCTTCAAAAGTTAGAAAATATCTTTAATGAGATTGATGAAAATGGTGAGGTTGAAGATTTCTTTGAGAACCGAATCAATCTGGATTCATACTATGACTTCCACCAGCAGCTTATCCAGCCTGAATACTCTAAAATGCTCAATGACGCGGTATTGGAAAAAGAGCCTAGCCTTACTCATAGCCTGAACGAAAAGCAAATTAGTGTTGGCGATTTCATTCGAAGAAGCTGCAATCTCGCCTATCTGGAAATCTCAAAAGAGACACTTCATGAATGGCTTCTGAGCATTCAAAAGGATGTGGAAGGTAAGCGAGAAGAACTATTCTCTCAAATGCCTACTGACATTAGCTTCTTTGAGCTTTGCATGATGGAAAAACAAATGCAGAGCCTTCAGTACGAAGTGGATTCAGTGAACGACAAGAAGCTTATCGAACTAAAATCAAGCATTGAAAATTTAAAAAATTCTGATGTGATGAAGCGTAACATTGCGTTGCTACGCCTTATTCTAATGACCCAAGTAGACAAAAACCTTTTACGCCACTTGAGTAAATAGAAACAGAAGAAAGCCAAACGCGCCGATAACTTAGGCGCGTTTTACCGTCTATCTCGTTACCGATGAAAACCTTTGGTACACCTTTAAATTTTTCAGAAAAGCTCGAAATTGGATTTCGTGTATTTCGCAAGTCTCTTCGAACGAAAACCCCTCGTAAACGCCATTAGTATTCATTGCTTTTTCAATGCTGCGCATGTTGTGAGCCGCTTCAGAAGCAAAGCGATCACATAAGCTTTTCGATGGAACTTGAGAACAAAAAACTAAATAAACCATAAGACCTCCCGCGTCACTTTTATTTAAGCTAGCAGCGAAAAACAAAGTTTGCAAGAGGTCTTTTAGTTGATTAACTAATTGATTTTAGGATTGAAAATTGATTTTTTTGATTTCTTTTTGATGAGTATTTTGATTTTATTGATTAATCAAAAAATCAATAAAGTTGATTTAGGTAACTTACCGAATATTCCTTTCCTGAAATTACTGCACTAAAGTTACCTGCAAGCAACCTGCATTTTTCAAAATCTGAACTCTCCACAGCATCACCTTTCTCCATTTTGCAGGGTTTGGTGATCTTGTTATAGGAGGATGAATGTTTTGGCACCAAATCATAGTACAAGACAACTTCTTTGTACTTAGAACCCTTTAAAACATCAGAGGGAATCTTAATACAAACTAACGGATCACCAGATACCTGACCAATCATTGGTTTTTCACTATGACGCTTTTCATTCAAAGATAAAATTGGGAATGGAAATCCAGAACAAGAATTGCTGTATCTCAGATATCTTACCGTTGTGATTGTTTTGAAAGAGCCTTGCTTTTCATAGTAATCGAAAGAAGCCTTATCAAAGCTCTCCTGGCTACTGTAATCTTTTCGTACAGGCGCGTTATGAGCAATTTTCGATAATAGCGCAAGATTCATCTCCCTTGCGCTATCAGTAGAGACATTACATCCAGTAATTAATAAGGCTAAAGTGCAAAGTAAAAGTCTCTTCATGTTTATCTTAGCGCGATATAAGCGTCCTCAAATGGGTTTACACCTTAAGCCATTGCCAGCAATGGCAAAACCGATTCTAGTATTCTGATGTGCCTACCCATTCACCTTTTTGGGTAAATGCGTTCCATGTATCACCTGCCACATCGTGACCCGAGAACTCCATTGCCTCAAGATCAGATGCTTTTCCAATCCAATTTGCCTCATTATCTTTTGGCATTTCAGTTTCTAGCAGATCGGCAAAAACATGAATGACCTCATCTTTAGGAACTGGACGCATAAACTTGAATGGCTGAGCAACACTGGTCTCATTAACAAACACAATCTCTTGACTGTCATTCACAACCCAGACTTTTTCTGAGTAATACTCAAGATGCTCCTTAGAGCCAATGCGTTGCTGCAATACCTCTTTTGTGTTTTTGTTAATCAGTTGAACAAACCCAAACATAACGCCTCCTAAAAGATGTGCGCCCGACCTTTTCAGGCGCGTAGTAAATCCGTGTTATTCGTCTTCTTCTTTACAGAATGGACAAGCCTTACATGAAAAGCAGCCAGGACAACCGCAACCATTACCACCACAATCACAGCAGTTGTAATGTTCATGGCAGCAATCTCCATTACCATCCATCTCTTCACACATGTTTTCTAGGATTTCACTGATACCTGCCTCTACACGGCTTAGAGCGTCTTGAGTTTTAAATTCAGGTGAAACCATAAGAGTTCCATCAGCGACAGCGCAACTGTAAATAGTCACTTTACCGCTACATCTCTTCAAGTATTGGTTAATCAGTACCAATTTACCTTTACGATTAAGTTCTGGACTTGAAATGGTTAGCTGTAAGTTACTCATAGTATTTCCCCGTAATTTCATGTTTTTAATTATACATATTTAATGGTTAAATTCAATAAATTAATTTTGTTTTTTATTAAATAAAAACCGAGTAATATGACTAAAAACGAAAGAGTAAATGCTATGAAGTATGAAATTGTAGAGGGCGATCTTATTGGTCAGGACGTTGACGTGATTGTTAACGCTTGGAACAGAAACATTATTCCTTGGTGGCTGCTTTTACCTCAAGGCGTTAGTGGTGCTATTAAGAAAGCCGCAGGCACAGCCCCATTCAAAGAGCTGGCGAAAGCGAGGGCAATTCCATTAGGCGAAGCCAGGATGACAGGGGCAGGGCAATTAGCCTACAAAGCGATCATTCATGTGGCTGGCATTAATATGCTATGGACAGCATCAGAGAAGTCTATACAAGATTCAGTAATAAACGCGCTGAAACTCGCATCAGATAGCGGGTTCGACTCTGTAGCCATTCCTATTATAGGGGCGGGTTCTGGTCGATTTTCAGAGCTACAGGCGCTTGAGATAATAGAGGAAACCATATCCCGAATGAACACTCGTGACATTCGAGATATGAGAGTTGTGATTGTACGCTTTAAGCGCTAACTGACATTCTCTTTAGTTTTTCACCCAGACGACCAATGCATATTATCAGGTAAGTTCTGGCAGGGCTTACGGAGCGACAATCTCTGCCGCTCCTAAAATTTCTTAGCAAGACTCTGGCTTGCAACCTTTCAAACTTAACAATTCCGCTTTCGCTTGCGTATATTGAACCGTTTGAGTTGCCGAGTAATTATCATTGCTTACAGCACGGCAGTATCGATCAAAAGCGCCTTGCAAGCGTTCTGCTTGTTTAACATCAAAACCACCAAGCTTTTTAAAGTCCCATGACTCAATAATTAGGCTAGGGGTGATAGATTGCTCACTGAATTTAACGGTGAACTTACCTTCAATCAAATTACTTTCTAAATCTGAAGGGTTTTTCACATCGCATTCAGATAAGTACGAAATGAAACCATCTACGCTTGGGTATTCACAGAACTTTTCTGACAGCTCTCGCGACAACTCGTGATCAAAGCCTAACCATTCACCCAATTTTAAACCTTCAACGTAAGGGATCACAAAATCAGGCATCGTACTTGAGCATTTAAGGTTTGGATGCAATTCATGAAGCGGGTTGCAATCAGGAGTAATAGGCTTAACAAATTGACTAATACTATACAGATTGAATGAACTGCATTTTGTAAGATCCGCCATGCACATTGGTGAATCTTCATCGTCATCCATGTCATTAAAACCTAAATCTGCTTTGATTTTTTCAAAGTGAATATCATCCACTTCAACAGCTTGCAGGTAAAAAAATGAAAACGGTTTGCCTTCTTCCGCTTGAGAGACAATAGCTGTATGAGCTGCGATGAATTTCATAACGAATGCCTTTTGTTAATTCGATTTAATAATTTAATTATACACGAATCGAACGCAGAGTAAATAAAAAAGACAGCCTCTAGCTGTCTTTCTGTGTTTTTAACTGAAAAATGTGACGTTTATGAGTTAACTAGGCATACCTTTCCATCTTTAAAGGTAATGCTCGCAGGCTCAAAATCAACTAATTCAAGATTTCTTTGGTATTGCTCAATCACTTTTTTAGCATTTGAAAACTTAATCTCATAATTAGAAAAGTCAGGTTTAAAGTTTAGGTAAGACTCAATCCCATATCCTTTACCTAGAAGCGCATCAAAGATTTTTTGGGTTTTATTCAGATCTTTACTGACGGATGCTGTTAGTTGCTCATGCTGCTCTTTAGTGTAAAACCCTGCTGATGCCAATTCATCAATGACAGCTAAAACCTGATAGCCGTAGATATTCATAACTGGAACAGAAACAGCACTTCTCTGACCTGATAAAACACCGATCACACCTTGCGCACTTCCGAAACTATTACTTCCACTATCGCCAAAATGAATCTGTAAGTGTGGAGGCTTAATAGAAACAGCTTCATGTACAATCGCATCAATTTCATGAACCACTGAAGAGTTAACGATGGCTGCTTTCACCATACATGCAGGAATTTTCGAACCATTAATAAACACTGACTTCATTAGAAATTACCTCGTTAATTCAAGATGCATTTTTTAACTTGCTTTTTTTACGCCACTTCTCGACAAAGCCATGATTAACAAGCGTGTTATAAGCAGTGACAGGAATACATAAGTCCTTTAGAGCCTGCTTGATTTCGGCAACTGTTTTGCCTTCAAAAATCATCGATTTTACTAACGGCTTCGCTCTATCGGCTTCACTCAGCCTTTTCCACATGGCTGTACGCGACTTTGATTTCATACCTATTCCTCATCATCATCCTGATACTCTGACACAATCGCTAGAAATTCTTCTTTCTTGTCTGCAAGACAGAAGTTCTCGATAAACTGAATCATAATCTCAAATGACTCTTGAGTTACATTACCTTTTGTACCGAATACACCGCAATTTAACGGAAGTCCGAGTTTTTGGCGAAGCTCTTCGTTTTGTACAGACTCCAGATTTAACCCTCCGAAGTAACAAACATCGAAGATAAATTCATTTTCAGAGCCTGATTCATTGTAATATCCAACAACAATCTCCCAATACTTTTCATTACCCAAATCGGCAATGCAGAAGCGGGGTAAAGCATCGTTGTGCCATGATAGATCTTCAAGTTGCTCAAGTAAGTCCACCAGCTTTTTAGGCACACCTTCAAAAGCATCACGACCAAATTCGTAAGCCCAATTTGGCATCATTTGACGCAAGGATTTCCTTGCTAAATCACTGGCTGAATCCGCAGACATCGGATTAATCATGATATTGTTTAGCGCCAAGAATCCAATCAGAAGCTCTTTATCAGCGCTCTCTTCATCGCTGAAATTAGGATCTACTTCAAGCATGGCTTTTGTCGCAATCATGCGCTTTTCGTTCATAGTTTTATTATGGTGTGTACATTGTGACAATGCACTTACTACGATGTCGTACTTACGCTGTAAATCTTCTGTGCGGATTTTCATGACTGCCTCTACCAGTTCGTATCTTATGTTTACCAATATACATCTTTAATAATTAAAAGTAAATAAAAAGATTTAAAATGCGGGTGATTATATTTGTTTATTTATTGCGCTTAAATCAGTATAATGCCTGTAAAATCAATAAATACGGTCAAGCCATGAATGAATTTAATCGTGACCCGTTTCGCTATAACCCAGACGAGGAAGCGGAATTGGAGGTATTGAGAAATCAAGTGAAAAGTCAAAGGCGTGAGCTTTTGAGCTTAAAAGTTCAGCTATTTAAGATGAGAGTTAAGTGTGTTGCACTTGATATTGAGAACGCTTGTTTAAAGCTTCAAAATGCTTACCTAACTTTTAGGGTAAATCAGCTAACAAAGCGTAGAGAGAGTTATGAAAGACGATTTTACGCTTAAGCGTTAGTGCCAGATCGTTGCTGGCACTAGATGGCTGAAGTTAAACTCTGTGAAAAAATATCGTTGGACTATCTAACTAACCACCACTTAATTGAGACAGTTGCTTTTGATACATTTCAATATCAGACAATACATTTGACAACTTCACTTCATTTGCTGAAAAGTTTTCTTTGAAATTTGTAAAATTACAAATTGCAAAGCCATCCCTCACTTTGTCATCAAAAACCTTCTGGATTTTATTTAGCTCAGCATTTAATTGTTCAAGCAAATACTCAGACTCTTCCAGAGTATAATAATCAAAAGAACGAAGGGTTTTAACAGCATCTGCGGCTGGATATCCGTAAACATTCAATGAAATCAATTCCGAACCCATGTGATCTTGAATTGATTTGGCATTTTCATTACAAGCATTAACTTTGATTTGCAAGCATGGCGGAATAATTAAAACAGTAGAGTTAATTGCTGTCTTAATATTTTGCACATGAGCAGGTCTATAAAAAACCGAATCAATTTTATCTAGCTTGAATTTACTACCACTGATAAATAAAAACTGTTTAGATTTCATAGGAAAATCTCTACATGGAAAATACAATTTCACAAGCCAGCTCGATAGTTCGCTCATCATACTCGGTTTTACCCGTTCTAAGCGCATTCTCAGCATCTTCACGAGACATATTAGAGAAGAACATGCAAACGTGGATCGCGTTATTTAGGGACTCTAAATCCACATTAATGAAATCCGAATGGAAGAATAATACATCTAGCTGTGCTGCTTGAATTCGAAAGCTCTCAGAGACTTCCTCGATAGCCAGGAAAGCGCCTACCAGGTCGAATCCTGGATTCGAACGTTTTTCAGGAACTAACCCAACAAACAACTCAAAAATAGGGCTAGGCAATCCGCCAATGGTCACGCCATTGGTCGCTGCACAGCACTCACAAAGCGCCTCGTTATCAACGAATTTAGCTTCAAAAATTTCCATCTGACAAGAGCAGCGGTCACAGGTAAGCATGGGTAATTCCTAGTTTCTTGATTTGTTTTTATTATACATGAAATACATTGCAAGGCAATATTTAATTATTTAAAATCACCTTGCGTAGATAGCTACTGTCCTAGTAGCTCTTTAACAGTTGGTCTGTCATCTTCAGCTAAAAAGTGCTTATTGATATCTTCTACACAGACTGCTTCGCAATCTGCGATTAAACGAATGCGGTCTTCTGTTAGGCTTAGCCATGCTTCAAGTCGCTTTTCTCGCTTTGAGACTTCCGAATTGTCGATCTGACCATTATTAATAATCCAAGGCGCGGAAATACGGTCAATATCGCAGCCACCAAACAACTGATAATGTAAGTTCAGCAGGTATTTTACCGCATGGTAAGTGAAGGTGAGCGGTCTTAGCTCCATTTGAGCGGTATAGCCTTGTAAGATTTTCACAATATCAGTGGATAGCAAGCCACCATGATCGGTAATCAGCGTTCTCACTTGCTCCATTAATGGATTTTCATTAGGTCGAATCATATTATCCTCTTGACTCTCTGAATACATTTTACCCCTAGTGTCCCATGTCCTGAGACATAGGACAGCCTAGAATTAAGCTGCCTTACCGAAAGCTCTTTTGATTTAATAGTTTAATTATACATATGTAGTAACCAGAGTAAATACTAAAAACTCTATTTTTTTGATTTTAATAATTAAATTTCCTTTGACTTTTATCCTTAGAAATGTATAATTTAACCATAAACTAATAAAGAGAGACACCGCCATGTTACTGATTAATAAAGGCATCAACTTACACACCAAGCGCAACAGCAGCGAAGTTCAAAAACGTGTATGGTTGGAAGGCAAGCGCTTTGCAAAATACGCGCCTATCGGTATGGGTCTGAAAATTACCGACAATGACGAAGAAATCGTTATTGATTTTGTTGACCCGAACAGCGAAGAAGCGACACGAACAGTTTCTAAGCGTAAAGCTCGTGGCGACTATGTTCCACTGATTGAAATCAATGAGTGTAACTCAGAATTACTAACCAAAATGAGCGAAGACGAAGTTTTGCGCATTGTGGTAAAGGAAAACGGCATCCGTATTCGCGCTAATAAGAACACTGTGGCTAGCCGCAGAAAAGAGCGTGAAGAAAGCATTAAGTACAACGTAGCGAACAACATTCCGCTTGATATGGGTTCAATTTTCGCTGGTGGTGGCACATTCGATCACGCTGGACACGAAGGTTTTGAATTATCTGGCTTGAGTACAGTTGTTCGATTTGCGATTGATAACGACCCTGATTGCATCGAAAACTTAGCTACAAATGTGCATCATGTGTTTGATAGCCGCTCAGTTTTGATTGAGTCAGATATCTCCCTTTTGAACGTTGGAAATGGCGCTCTTCCTAAGCTAAACCTGCTTAAATTAACGCCTCCATGCACAGACGCTTCAAAAGCTGGAAAAGCAAAGAAAGGCAACAAATTTGAAACCTCAAAAACGGCTCATCTAATCTACTACTACAGCCAGATTATTGAGCGCACAAACCCTGCATATGTAATTGTAGAAAACGTGCCATCGTTCCAAAATGAGGTAAGCTTCCACCTACTGAGAGCACTACTTGAGTCGTGGGAATACAAGATTCATTTGCGCGTAATCAACTCGCATTCAGAAGGCTTTTCACTGGAAACTCGCGAGCGTATGTTCCTTGTTGCCGAGTCTGCGGGACTTGATTCAGGCTTCGACCTTGACCATGTTTGCCCTATCTTTGAGCGCAAAGGTGTGCTTGGTGAAATCTTGGATGATGTACCTCTTGATGATGATTGCTGGAAGTCAAAACAGGGACTGATCGAAAAAGAGAAGCGTGACCGTGAAGCGGGTAAGGGCTTCCGTATGCAAATCTTTAACGAAGAGTCTACCTATATCGGCACTATCCGCGCTCAGTACACTAAGTCAGGCAGTTCTGATCCACTAATCAAGCATCCAGAGAAAGACCTGTTCCGACTAATCAACAAGGAAGAACACTGCCGATTAAAGAGCTTACCAGAAAGTTTTGTTGAGGGTTGGCCTGAGACGACTGCTCATAAATTCCTTGGCAATGGCTTGGATGGCATGACAGCAAAATCCATCACTTTTGAGCTAGGTCGCTGCATTGGGCTTCTCAATATCAGAGAAGCAGCAAATCAACAGCTAGAACCACAAGCAGCATAATTTTAAGGCACTCAGTCATAATTGGCTGAGTGTTCCTCTTTTTAGGAGCTTAACACCATGAAAAACACCTTTAATCTAACCATTTTCTTGCCAGAATCAAAAATCGACCCAAGTCAGTATCGTGTCTCACATAACGACCTTAAAAGCGCCTCATTTTCACGCTTGGACAGCGAAGAGGGAAACCCTTGCGCCATCTATCAAGTCGAAATGAATAAGCCTTACAACGCCCAAGATTTAGAGGGTGAGTTTTGCGTAACCCATCCAGAATATGACGTAATGGGAGTGGATGTTTTTGTTGATGAGTAATCTTTTTAATTAAACAATTAAATTTATATTGACCCGCAATCTTATAAGTGTATAATTGAGCACATAAAGTTAATTATGAATTTAGTTTAGGAACACCATCATGGAAGCAGTTGCATCACCTTATGAAATTGGTAAAAAGGCTTACCGCACTGGCATTTCAATTCCTGCTCAAGACAAGTCTTTTATGAACTGGCTAGCGGAAAATACAACTGGCGAAGTTGGCACAGCAATTGAACCATTAAAAGAGTGGAAAAAGGGCTTTGACGAAGAGCTTGAATTGGATTTGAAATTGAATTTTCCAGAGAATTTCGACGAATAAATACCAGACAGGGGGCGCATGTTGCCCCTTGTGTATTTGATCCTTATACTGCTTTTTCATCTTCAGGCTCAAGACGATTTAAGGAAAGCCATGTTTGAACTGATTAAAACCTTTGTTCTAGTGATTGTTCCTTCGCTCATGTTTAGCCTGACACTTCAGGAATACTTTCAAAGTAAATTCGAAAGACAGTTGTTTGTCGATAGAAAGCCACTGTATCGCCTCGCATTGGCTTTCACGGCAAGCTTTCCGATGAATCTAGCCCTTATCATTAACGCCTATTCTCCAGCGCATTACAGCTACTTAGAAGCAGCTTTATTGTTTGTCCTTAGTGTGACTGCCACTACAGCCATTATTATGCGCCGTTACAACAATATTGAGTATTTCGGTACATACTGTGTACATTACTCAAAGAAAAAGTCATGCAAGACGGCTACAGTACATTTTACGCCTAGCGTGAATGCCAAGCTTGCTAGAAAAGGTTTTTCCAAGCATTCAGAATTCAAAAAGTTGTATCACGACATTCTTTTTGACAGCCTAGATAAGATCGATAGCGATACATCAATCATCACCATTAAATCGCCAATGTTGAGAGCAAGCAGTCAATCTAAAATCGCCAAGGCTTTTAAAGACGATCCCCGAGTGCTAAGGGTAGAGAGAAAAGGTAAGAAAAACCTATTTATCAACCTTTACTATTTTGTATTTCTCTCTTGCTTACTACGAACGCCTGTAAAGCTGCGAGACGTTTACACGATTAATATCGTACTCAGTCACAATAATAGCTCAGCAATGGAAACTCACAGCGTATAAACTACTCTCGAATAAGATACAGAGTACTAAAATACTCATTAGACAATTGGCATTTGACCCACTCTTGTAGTGGGTCTTCTTTTTTAATTATTAAACTATTGACCTAAAACCTTATTTGTGTATAATAACTACATTAACCAAATAAAGGAACACCGCCATGAATAACCAAACTTCTTTACTGTCACTGGTTGACAAAAACACACTGGAAGCAAAGATCGCAGAGGCTCGTGAGCACGACCAGATTAACGGCATGACACCTGCTGTATTTGCATACAAAGACCTTGATGGTGAATTACGTGTAGGCTTTAATTTCCAACCTGTAGGCACTGAAGTTGGTGATCGCTTCCATATTGATCACGGTGTGGGCATTAACCGCAACGAAGATGGTGAGGTTCTTTGGGTTTACTCGCCTGAAGAAGATAAGACAGAAGAAGAGCTAACCGAGCAACAGCGTTCTGATCTGGCTTTTCGCGCTGTACTTGCACACTCAAGCTACGCTGGTCTTGATACGGCAAGCATGAGCATGGAAGAGCAAATCACCGAGCTTATGAAAGGTATGCGCTCTCTTTGTGCAGACTATGGCGTTGATTTTGCCTCATTCTCTAAGGAGCCGTTGACGTTCCCTGACATGATTAATTACCCGATGCCTGAGGTCTTTGCTCAATTAGCCGATCAAGAGGGTTGGGGCTTGTTTGAGTGCGAATCTGGTATCAGTCTTTGTCGAAATGATGAAGCTAACCTTTTAAAAGACGATACTGAAGCTTGGGATTTTGTGATCCGCAAAGCAATGACAGGCTCAGAATTCCATATCGCGGTTATTGCAGGCATCAAACAGCAAAACCCTGATGAATACACACTATGGGTCAATGAGAACCGTGTATTTAATAACTATCACTTCCACAAAGATTTTACTAACAACAAAGAACAAGCACTCAAAAATCTAGGTCTATAAAATACAGGTTTTCCCTTAGTCATTGGGCTAGGGGAAAACTAAAAATCACTCGATAAATTCTAATTATTTTATTGCAGATAGTGTGCTAAAATAAATTAAAATTCAGTTGGAATTCCTACTGAATATTCAATTGAGGAATCTATAAAATATGTTTGCCTTAGAAGAACACTCCCGAACAAGTAAGCTAGAACCGATCTCAGTTTCTGATGTTTTTGATGACATTAAGCTTACCGCTGGTGGAGCAAACCTTGAAGAACAGGGCTATATTCCGCTAACGGATGAAACCTACAAAACACCCCCTCACTCACTAAAGCTAAACCTACGATACATGGTAAAGCCTTCTCAGGCTGTTATTGAGCACATGGAAAAGTTTGGTTGCGGATACCCAAAAAGAGCGATTGAAAGTATTGTAAGCTCAATTTCGTTTGCCTACGCTGCGAGTCAAATCAACGTTAAGACTGCGGGAGTAGTGAACCCTGACGAACTAGCTTTATTTAAAGAGAATGCTGATTTAGTAGGTGATTGCCTTGTAAAAACAGCTTACAAGAAATTTCACGCTTTACACCCTAACTTTTATTTGCGCTCTTGTATCCCGCCAAATGAAAGCCAGTTGTCTAACATCGAACAACATGCCAGAAACCTTTGGATTGCGGTAGGCTTTACCCTTAAGAATGACGCGATCATCAAGGAAGCAGAGAAAGGGGGCTTTAATAAGTTCTACCTAAATCAAGCTCGACTTGATTATCTGAACAAGCATTTCGGCATTGACGTTCCAACCGTCCATAAAGACAAGCGTATCGATAATGACGACTCGTTAACTCTTGGTTAATCTTGCCCTACGAAATTCAGAAGAATGTAATAAAGCCCGTTTTTTAAACGGGCTTTTTATACCATTAAATCATCCAATCTTGATACTTATCGTTCCAAGTCAGTAAATTCCCGTGATGCTCAAAAAGGTAGTTTTCGTTAAACTCCCACGTTTCTTTAGCTGTAGAATCTGCCTTAGGAAGTCGCAGCCATGCGCCAAGCAATTCAATAGAACCATTGGTTTTTAAAAGCTCTAGGAATTTCGGGAAAAACTCCTGATGCTCACTCTCATAAAAGCACTCTAGAATCTTTCCATCGCGACTATCACAAATAGCATGAACCACTTTTCGCGTTGGGTGATTTTGACGTTCCTCAAAATCTTTAGTCAGGCGAGTAAATGTTTTGATTGACTGCTCTTTCATGGTGAAATTCCTTGTTATTTAATTATTAAATTATACATAAATTAAATAAAAAGTAAATACCCTAATTCCACAGAGAGCTTAAATAAATTTAATAATTAAATATTGACTCAAATACCTATAAATGTATAATTAAGACATCAAATAAAGAAAGGAACATCGCCATGCAAGTTTACGCTCAAGGTCTTACAGATTACAACCGTCACAGCCTACTACTGGCTTACGAGTTTGACGGTACTCAGCTCGCTATGACAGATTCGAGCATTAATGTGTTCACCAAAAAGCCTAAAGTTGGCGAGTTCATTTTAAGCCGTTGTAAAACTCAAGCGTTTCGCGTTGTACGCCATGCGAAAGCTACCGCTTGTGGTCAAGATGTAACAGTGACATTCCTATCAGAACCGACACCAGTTTCAAAAGAGAATCCTCACGCTGAAGCTAAAGGCGATAAAGGTGTTCAAGTAGAAGTTCACCTGATGCGTGGATGCTGTCATTACATCGAGACCTACTATCTGGCTCGCCCTCGTGGTTTCAAGCTAAACGCACGTCTTCTATAAATAAATCGCCCTCTCCAAGCAGGAGGGGGCAGGCTTAACAATCAGTAAGGAACTGACACCATGACAATGACACTACCTCTAATCACAGACATCAACTTAGCTCCAACGTTTGCGACTGATCGAGAGATCGATTTCAGCCCGAATGCGCTTGTTAGCGAAGAGCAAAAAGCTACTATTAATGCTATCTCAGACGCTTATGGGTTCGAGTATCCTGATGAGCTAGTTGATGGCGACCCTCGCAAATTAATTATCTCAAATGAAGAAGTGGACTTCTTAGGCTTCCATAACGGCAAATTTGGTCTTCTTATGGAATTTGAGCTTGCGTACCTACAACCAGAGTCTCAAGCAGGTATGGCGCGTAATGAGTGCGCTAGTGATGCTGAAATCAAGCGCCTGTACGAAGAGCTTTGCAAAGCTTTCAATTCTGAGAAGTGCGAATACGTGAAGAAGTACGATAAGTCTGAATTCTTCTTTACCTATCATCACGACAACTTTGAAAACGGTTTATGCTTGGTTATCTTTACCCCGTTTGTTGTCGATGGTGCGGTGTACTCATCACCATACGAAAGCAAAACAGCACTGAAAGATATCGTTACAGAAACATTTACATTTCTTAATGAAATCTGGCCGACACTAAACATCGAAGAAGCCGCTTAGCGTTAATCCCCCTCTTTAAGCCTTAAAGAGGGGGTAGTCTTAAACCAATACATATTTAGAATAGTGAATATTTATGGCAGTAAGTATTTTTATTGGAAAATGTAAGTCCAGTGGGGAGGAAGTGCTAATTTCAAACGCCCTGAGAGGAATGAAGTGTAATTGCGTTTGCTTTAACTGTGGCGGTGATCTTGTAGCAAATAAAGGAAAGATTAAAGCACATCATTTTTCTCACAAGGGAAATTTAGAAAGAAACTGTGGCGAGTCAACTTTACATAAAGTAGCCAAACATATTCTTTTTTCTAAAAAGGATCTCAGCCTTTTTACTTTAACAAAAAAACTTCATCACAACCTTAAATACCCCAAACCTTCTGAAAAAACTCTTGAAAATGCAAAGCTAAATCTGAGTTCATTTAAAGTTGAAGATCGTCAACAAGGTATCATTTCTGATGCATCTTGTATGGCAGAATTTAATGGCGCATCCTTTCCGATTAATTTTGAAATCGTTTACTCGAATAAAATCGATAAAAGAAAGTACAAAAAAATCAAAAACAGAGACATCACAACAATTGAGATTAATCTGAATAAGATCCAGAATGAACTAAAAGATTCCAGCAATATTGGTTTGAATCTTATTATTGATAATGTATTAAATGAGATTAACTATAAGATTATTCACATTTCTAAAGATGTGATTTCACTATATCTAAAATTCCACTCAAATGACAAATTATCCTCCCTTTTTTCATCTTATGAAAAACTTTTGAGCCTAAAAATTGAAGAGAACCTCAAGGCGAAAAACATTGGCGTGATTAATTATTTGAAATTATATGGTTTTGTTAATGATAAAATCGAGAGCTTAATTTATTCAGAGTTTAGTTCAGAAAATTTGAGACTAAATTGTTTTGATTTAAATAAGCACAGTTTCTTTGTTGATAATGGCAATGTAGACTTACTATATTCAGAGAGTCCACTTAATGAAAAGGATAAAGTATTCTACTTTAATGAAGACGGGATTTATTCAAATTACTGTCAAAATAATGAACGCTCGGTGATTAAGGATTCTATTCAAAGAGAATGCTACGATGATAAGATTTCAAATCTTACCCAGTACCTAACAGGGATTTCAATTTTCAAAAAGAAAGAGATTGAAAAGCTTAGATCTGAATCCATGAAGATTAGCGATAAAGAACTACAAAATAAAATTAATAACTATCTAGATAAAATCTCAGGATTCTATATTTCAAGAATTGAAGTTTCGGGTTTATGCTCTAGATTTAAAGATTTTAATGTTGAAATCAAAAACTCAAAAACGGATGATAAATACAGTTATACATTCAACTATAAAAGTTATTGTGATGGCAGCGCCTTTTATCTCGATCCAGTGAAAGTTCTTGAATATAAAAAAGACAGCAATATTCAAGACCTAATTGTTTGGCATCATTTCTCACTATCAAAAATCAAAGAAAGAATTAATCGCAGGATTGATGAAGATACAAATGCTGTTAGTCGTGGATATATTGGCAATAATCAAAATCAGCCAAGTGAAAACTCAAAATATAATCGAGATCTATCTAATATTCTAAATGACTTTATCAACAGAACTAACTCAATTTACCATAGTAAGCCATTAGCATTTCCAAAAAATCATACGGACGGATTTTACAGAATTAGAAATAAACATAACTCTACATATAACGTTATTTTTCGAACAATTCCTGATTATGCAAAAGAATACATTAGCGAGTTTAGCGAAAGTTATAGCCGTGATAAATGTAAGTTTCTAAGTATTGAGCTTGGAGAGCTTGACCACACCATTAAATTCTTAGTGAATGGAAAAAAGAGAGAATACCCTCTTTCTATTATTAACGATGCATATAATGAAGCAAACTTACCCGAATCAAAAGGTATTCAATTTTGCATTTTCACAAAAGACCTGTACACAAAAGGTTTCGAGCAATCTTTAAAGGTAACGCTTACTGAAAAAGTGAGAAACATTTGTGAAAAAATGGAGCTTGAAGCAGCTACCAAGAAAACTCAAGTTTGAATGCTGATTTTTAATTGATAAACTTTACTTTGATTGTTTTTTATGTATAATTGAAACATGCAAAAATTAAGGTAAAGCCATGATTAATTATAAAGAACGCGTAGTTGCTGAGCTGATTTTTAAGCATCAAGTACACTCTCTACTCGTGACCCGTATTGAAGACAATGTAATTGAAGTTCGTTGCTCAGGTCGAATTTTCGACGCGAAAGGGAATGGCTTCACATTCACAACGCTAACAGCAAAAAACAAAATTGAAAATTTGGGCGCTTACATCTACACCTATCTGACCCGAACGCTTAAATGGAACAAAAACCTGATGGTGATCCGTGTTGATGGTCAAAGTTACAACTTTCACCAATTACACACTCATGCTTCTGGTTCTATGTTCATCGCAAGCGTAAAAGAGAAAAACGGTGTACCTGCTTACACGCGCTCAGACTGTCTTAACAAGGTTTTGTTCCATAGTGGCGCTAACGCACATCATGGCAACACACATGAGCTTACCGTGTTCCTGAATCAACATTTCAACGAGGTTTCTACTGTTGCCAAAGCAATGAATGAAATCGGTCTTGAAACTATCCGATTTGAGTTTTTAAAGCAGTTGGTGAACAAGCAGAAAAACGTATCTAAAACACTGAAAATGGCAAAGGCGCTATACAACAGCTTAGGCAATGAAACTGACTTTGCTAAAAGTCATCGTCAGGTTGGCATGGTAGGTTCATTTCCTGATAACCGTACCATCACGCTAAATCACGAATGGTTTCACGCTTAAATCAAACTTACCGTTAATAGGGAATCACCATGATTGAATTATCGCCAGAACTGGATATCAAAGGTAAAGTGGTTACTTTTACTGAATCTATGGGGGAAAGTGAATACGACATTCACTCGGGCAAAGATGTTCGTGTCGTTGAAGTCTATCTCGACCACAACACCTGCAAAGAAAAGGGCGGTTGTGACCCAATCACATTACCAATGATTAAGGTTGAGCTGGTGGACGATCCTAGCATTACCTTTAACGCATGGTCTGATGAAGTCGGTAGCCATAAAGTCATCGACATTTTTCACGCAGGGATTAAAGCAGCTCAACCGCTGTACGATAGTTATGTAGGCGTACCTGGCTTACCAGGTTACGATCCAGAAAAGGTTAAAAGCCTTGAGGACTACACAGTCGAAGCTGAAAAGCTTAACCCTTATCAGAAAGGCTCGTGCAAGCATGAGGTCTTCAAGAAAGGCTTTGAGTCTATGTACTTTAAATAGCTTTAATTAAGAACGCATTCAAAAAATATACACAATCAAATTAAAATCCCGAGCTTTTAATCTCGGGATTTTTCATAAAAAACTATAAGTTATAGTGAAGGGGCGTTATCTGACGAAAGCTCAACTTTCTTATCTGCCTTATCCTGGTTTACCATCGCTTCAAAAACCATATCACCTTTTTCTGCTAAATCTGGATTCTCTTTCAAGAAGCAAAGGGCGCTAAGCTCTTTTTCAGCAAGTTTTTTATCCTTACTATTGTTGAACCATAGACCTGATTGAATATCGAGGAACTTCTCTTTAAGTTCACTCAACATAAATCCACAAGGAACTTGAGAAAACGGTTTTCTCCACATCTGATCTAGGATTTTTTCAACACTTCTAAGCTCAATAAAGTCATTCATCACGTTGCTTGTACCGTCTCCGATAGTAAAGCCAACCTCATGTTTCATCCCATCTGCCGCTGTGTCAAACGCCTTTTTCAGTTCAGATTTTGAAAGGGATTTAACGTATTTATCAGTGAATTTCTCATGTCCATCTGGATGATTAATTGATAAAAAGAAGCTCTGATAATTCACTGTTTCATCAAAGAAATTACGCTCAAGAGCAGCCTTTCTTTCTCGCATCAAAGTGTCGGTGAACTCTTCCATGAATCCTTGAAACTTATCTAAATCTTTCTTATTGAAAGCAATAGAGAAAATCTCATCAATTCTTGAATGCTGAACGCTCGGTTTTTTATCGCCAAAGTCATGAACGGGTACGATTGCATAATGCCCTTCAGGGAAATGACTCTTTAAAATCGAGTTCAAAGCATCTTCCATCGCCTGCAAATCCAAGTAGGCATCATCATCAGTAAATGCTCTTCTGTGATCGCCATTAAAGGTTTTAACGGTTGTAACGCAATCCAAAATAGGAGCGCCGATCTCGTAAAGTTTGTCTTCGATTTTTTCAATGACCTTGTCAGATTCAACCAAAGATTTTTCAATCTTTTCTTTTTCCGCATCGAGCTTTTCAATCGAGCTTTCCAACAGTTTTTCTCTATCATCCATTAGCTGATCTACGATTGATTGACCATCCATTACATAAAGGTCATCATAAGATTTAGCCTTACTTCTTTCTCTCTTCAGTTCTTCTAAATCCGAAACTAAACTGCGGTGTAACAACCCCATCTTGCGAAGATATTCATTAGACGATGAGATAGTACCGATGGCTTTTGCCAGCGCGTAATGGAAAGCGTTTTGCTGTGCATTATTTGATTTTGAAATAATATGTCTGTAACCCTTCATTATTGGTCTTTCCTTTTTTATATTTAAATTATTATATCACCGCCAGGATAAATAAAAAACCAATACAACAAGAAACAATCGAAAACTCTGTCCTCGTAAGAGGGCAGTAAATAAAAGAGCTTCGCTCTCAATAAACAATTGGCTTTCTTCTCTTCTGCTTCTCATTCTTTTTTACGCTTTTCATAAATTAATAATTGACTCTGAATCTAATTTAGGTATACTAAGAATGTTCCCGATAAGAAGTGTAGCACTAGGGGCTGCATCTCTGGGAATGAGTAAGTAGCGTCAACTCTTTGTTGAACTCTCCCCTATCGCAGGCTAGGGAGGCGGAATCCGCTTCAATAGCTCGGTAAAGCTACGAATCACACTGATTCTCTCTGCTAAAGGTAGAGAACCCAAAACCAGTTTTTATCAATGCTCATAACCTATAGGGCTTGATGCTGACTAACGCGATAGGCGCATACATTAAGCCGAACAAATAGGAAATGACCATGACTAAAAATATCACTACTCCACATCAAGTTGTCACCGCTGACGTTATCAAACTGAATGTAAATAACGTTATCGCAATGATCCGCAAACACCTTAAAGTAGGCTGTACACCTTCTCATGCCCTGGATATCGCTTGCGCTGGCTTTATCAAAGACTATCAAACACTGAAAGGTCTTGCTGACAAAAACTTCTACGTTGCTAAAGCTAACTTTGGTACTCGCAGTAATCCGTTTATTGTTGAGCGCGATATCGGCTTTTATGATAGTGCTTGGTTTGCTCGTGAAGCATTCGAAGCAGAAGCGGAACAATGTATCGCTGCGGTTGAATGGCAAATTTACTGCAATGGTGAAGCTACAGGTATTCACATTCAGTCCACACCAGTAACAGAGAAGAGAGGTTACACGCTAGTTGTCGAGGTGACGGGCGAAGATGAGACAGACCTTGAAGATGGACTAAATGAAGTGATTAAGAATCTACACTGCTACACTGGTGGCGATAGAGGCGAAAATCGCTCTTACAGCTTCACTAAGTACGGTGAGGAAATGGAGCCAAATGTTTTCCCTTACACTTTTGAAGAAGCCATTATTGACAATAACGGATTCCTTAGAGTGTCTAATTACGATGACGAATTAGAGGAAGTGTTTAGAAAAATCGGCTACAACGAAAGCGATATCAAGCGTTGGGATGGCGACCTAATGCTTGTGAAGTGGGTCGATATTGAAAATGCTGACGATGAGCTTGATTACGATGATGAATGCTTAGCATTAGATTCTGATGGTAAAGTGGTTCATGAGCTAGAATTCGAAGACATGAAGCAAGCGCTAAAGAACTCCGATGAAAAGCTTCACCTATGCGTTGTAAAAGACACGAAGTGATAAAACACATATAATTATTCAATCGCTTATTCATAAAGCCCGTTCCTGAACGGGCTTTTATCAAATTCTACATTAGAGCACGAACCCGAACCAAAGGAATAAGAGCATGAAAAGCTTAATCGGTGAAAGCGTTATTAACATCCATCGCACAAACCCAATCGTTGGTAAAATCCTCCGATTTGAAGAAGGTGTGAATGGTGGAACTGTGGTTAGATGGGAAGGGCAGAGCTGGGATTCCCACATGGTAACTGATGACTTAGCTCTAGTTCGAGATTGGCCTGTCAGAGATGAAAACGGTGAGAGCTTAGGGCATAAAAGACTTTCAACCTACAATGTTAATCAAACCTCTGAAGAATCTAACGAAAATTGATTACTTTTTAATTATTAAATTATTTACTTTTGCTTCTCTTTATGTATAATTAACACATAACCAAATGGAGAGAAGCAAATGCGCACTCAAGATGTTTTAAAGCAATTCGATAAAGCTGTTACTGAAGGCTGCTACGGCAAGCCTGATGCGAGCGACCATGCACTTAACGCCTTATTTCACAGCGAGGTCGTTTCAAAATCTATTCAGGATTACACCGCTAATCAAGAAGACCACTTTATCTCAGACAATACAGGACACGATTTTCACAAGTCGTTCCGTGAGTGGGGCGTGATTGCTGATACAAACCTTGCTCTTGCTGTATGGAATCTTCTGCAAGCTTCAAAGCTATTCTGGATCACCATTGATAAAATGATTAAAGCAGACCGTGACAGCGGCATTGTTTTTATTCATATTGGTGACGATAGCGAACTCACCAAAACGAATGATTTGAACAATCCCAACTACGCTTAAGCAGGAAAATATCATGATGACAGGTAGCACAGTAGCCCTAATTGCTAAACTACAAAGTAACGGTTGGGATCACTCAATCAGAAACGTAAATTGCACAGCTTATTGCGTAGACTCGCTTTCAAAAGACGGTGTTACCATCATTGATATTTGTACCATCAAATCACGCCTGGTTGATGGCGTTGAGGTTTCAGAGCGCTTTCTGTCTGCCTATGTCACGACATTTGAGCACGATTTTGAGATCGACACTCTAAAGGGTCTATTTCATTGGCTGGAAAGCAAAAATTTCATCGAATCTGAGCACTCTCTCAATGAATCCGAATAATAAGACAGAATCATCCACTCAGTTAGAGTTTGTTGATCCAACAGGTTGGGCTTTATCTGTATTTTGGTTTCTGGAACTGGAAGACAACGAAGAGGTTATCGCGTTCTCTTCTGATGACCGAGTAGTAAACCTTATCGGGGCTATGCGCGTATCATCACCATCATTAGCGGGATGCGGGAGTTCTTTAGGCGGTGTTCTTTGGGAGTTTGAAGAGGTTAAGCCCAAGCATGACGGACTGTATGATCTTGTATGCGCATTGCCAGAAGCCATCAAGCAAGAGAAAGCGAGGCGTATTGCAAACAAAATTGCGTGGAAGCGATGGGAAAAGAACGCTATCTCTTTGGGGTATGAACTAACTAGTGAACCCGACTATGCTGATGTAATCCTAGAAAAAGGATTAAATCAGTTTTTACAAGAGCTGAGGTAGGGCTGATTGAACTCAATCAGCTTCACGACACATGGACACTATTGAACATTTATCCGATTTTAAAGATGAGCTAGCCTTAGTTATCAACACTAAGCTATCGCGCTCATCTTTAAGTTTACGTGCGGTTGCTGCGTCAATCGATGGTGTGACCCCTGCGTTACTCAGCAAAGTTCGAAACTACAAGCTTGACTCTATTACGTCTGACCGACTTATTCTTTTAGTTGGGCAAATTGAGTTATTGCTTGATGGTAAAGTTTCAGGGTTTGACGTTACTTTAAACGAAGCCAAGAAAGAGGTTACAGTGTCCTTTCTTGGCTCAGTATAGCGCTTTCCACATCATCCCCGTATTTCTCATTCACCTTCTCTGCGAGCATAATTACCGCTTGTTCGAAACTTGGCGCTGACACATCCAGATCGTAATCGTGCGTTGTAACAATTTCACCGTTTTCATCCTTGATAAGTCCACCAGCTTCAAGGCAAATAACAGGCGCGTCTCTCTCGCCCAGCACGACAACAGACAAAGCATCCTCAAAACGGCTCCTGCGCGTTTCTAGCCGTGTTCCAGCTTTCCAGTCAAGCCCAAGCTGCTTTGCTGTCAAAGAGTCCTTACTGTACGTTGTGGAGTCTTTTACGTTGAAAATCCTGTGCTCCATTAAAAAGTACCACGCATCCATAAATAACATATTCATCTTACCTTTAATGATTAATTTCGGTCTAATGATACGGGCAAAAATGGCGTGTTATCAGATTTTGTATAAATGGCTGTAGGAAGGGGTAGGGAAGGGTTTTATGGCAAACAAAAGCTGCCTTATGAAAGGCAGCAGGAACAATTGGGTCTTTCTTTTCTTCTATGGTAGACCAAGCACTAGGAATACTAATGCCTGACACCGAATTTTTCCCAACGTTGGTAAACTTACCAGTAGTTCTAATCGTCTTTTTTTGCGTATTTCAGAACTTCTGAACGGTAAACTTTTGTGCTGTATCCGCCTTGCTCGTAAGCTAGAGAGCGCACTGTACTCTTATTGCCTTGCTCTACTTCGTTTTCCTTAAGTAGCTCAATAGCGACCTTTTCAGTGTCATACAGGGCAACAATCGTCGTTGCGTATTTACTGATCTTGTTTTTGTAACGTTGCTTAATCCAAAAAGCTGTAGCAACATTTAAAACCAGACCCGTTACAGCAATGAAGGTAAACTGCTTAGGGTTAGTGATCATCACATCAACCACTTTGGTTAACCCATCAATTAAATCATAAAGCATGTTGCCTCCAGGCTTTTCTTAGTTCATGTATCCATTATACATTTACAACCCTAAAAGTCAATAGAAATTTAATAATTTAATTCTTTACCTTTTGATTTACCTATGTATAATTGAGCGCAATTAATTAGAGCAACAAAAAAAAGAGAATCCCCATGTATATCAATATTCAATCGCTAGATTTTGAAAGCCTAGACCTATCCAAAACAGAAGGCTTCCTGCTACTTGCAACGATTGAAACAGATCTAATGGTCGAAATTGCACTTTGTGAATTGAAAGAGAAGAACTCGGCTCATGCCCTTGAAATGTCTCGTCTATATCAAGTCGTTTGCCATATTTACAATATCATTTTCAATGAAATTAACATTAACATCCAGAAACTCAGCCAATCGTCGCGTTATGTTCAGCCTGCTTGGTCTATGGGTACACAAATTTCACTGGATAAATACGATCACTTACGCACTGAATCAGCAACAAGAAATGCCGCTATCAGACCGTTTTTTGCCGCGCTAAATATTGACTATCCACGTTAATATCAAGAGAAGGAAAGCCACATGCCAAAGACTCAAGAAATTGTCATTCGTTTTGGTTGTTTTATCGTGAATGGGGATGAGAAGACCGCTGAAAGCCGATTGACTCATTTTTTAGAAGTGAAATTCAATGAGCGATTTTCGTCTCATGGCATTTCTATTTCAATGCCAGGATTTGAGCGAATCCCACCGCAAACTGATGATGTGAGACCGTCATTCATCCCTAACAACCTATGGTTTGATGTGGTCAGCAACTGCCAGGAATCAGCAATCAACCTGATCCGTGAAACACTCGGCTCAACAGAATTTAAGTCTTTCGCGTCTGAGTATGATATTGAATTAGATTGGTTTGATTTTGAATAATTTTAGTTTTTAATAATTAAATCATTTACTTTTTATTCTACCTATGTATAATTGAAAACATCTAAAGAAAAGGGTGCATCTCATGAATGAACAGCGACTAATTGACTATATCAGTAAGAAATTCAATGGCGCTAGCGTAGCCCAAGTCGTCATTGATGATGAGTTTGGTAATGTTACTGCCACTGTAGATGGAAAGACATTCACAGACTGCGGCTTCATTGAAGAGTTTGAAAAAGAAGCGCAAACGCAGAATTCGCTATAAGACCACGTAAAAAAAGAGTAAGGAACCGCCATGACTGCCAAATACGCCACTGTAATCGAAGTAAATAAAATTGCTGCAATCGCAGCAATGATTGAGAATAAAGCAACGGTAGAGATCCTACCTACGCTTAATGGTCAACTTGAAGTACTTATTAACAAGGTTCAGTTTGCCGTTTTTGATATGTACACTGACGCTTGCGGCTACATCACTCAACTGGCGAATGATGGCTTGTCAGAAGAGCAAGAAAGCCTACTTGCAAAACACCAAGACCTTGTGTTTTTCAACGGTAAAAATGGCGTACTAGTCGATTTTAGCGAAATTGAGTCGTTTTTCAGCAGTAGCACTATGCAGGAGAATCTGAGTCATACCGCTGATCGATACCATGCCCTGATTTGCTTTGATATGAGCAAGCGTAAAATTAACCGCTCAAATCAAAAACACCTTTTCCTAATTTCAGGTGATAACTTGGCTCATGCCCTTGAAGAATTCAAGAGCACAGATGAATCAAGCGGCTTAGTAGAAAGCGAGCACAGCAATGATTTTGGTGGCGAAGTCATGACCGTTATTTTTGAATGTGAAGCGTAATTAGACGTTAAAAAGGGAGGCTTAACCTCCCTTTTTTGAATTCTTATTGCTGGTGGTTTTCTTCAGCGATAACCTTAGAATAATGAGCCTTTCTTTTTTCAAGGGTGTCAGTTACCTTTAGGTAAGCCACAAGCCATCTAAAATCTTGAACTAAAATGACCTTATCATCATTGAATTTTGAGTATATTTTTTTATATCTCTCATCTTCATATTCATCACAACCGCGATCTTTAATCGCCTCTTTGATTGCTGCAATTAAAGCCTCATGATCGCCAGAATACAAAAGCTTGTTGTTAATTAGATTACTTTCCCTGATATCACAAGACCCCATATAAATCCAAGTGCAAAGCATAAACTGAGCCGTGATTACGGCAAGCGATTTTGTCAAATCCGCCTCATTAAACGTAATCAGCATAAATGCGGTATACATGGTTACAACCAAGGTCGGAAATATCATTAGTAAGTTCTGTTTTTGTGTGACAATATTAGCCGCATCCTTTAGAAGATCCGCCTTATCACTGCTTGTATTATTCTCTATTGATTTCATTCGCTATTCCCTATTCATTATTTTTATTCGTTAATAAAATACACCAACCTGCCAGAAGACAAAAGGTGATTGTTTATCACCCACACACAAACCTTCTCTTTTGTGACTCTTTTCGTTAATTTAATTATTAAATCATTTACTTTTGGGTTGCGTTGTGTATAATTAAGATAAATAAAGAACACCGCCATGAGGAACGCCAAATGAACAAGATTGAATTAGCTAAAAAACTTTTAGAGTACGCTGTTTATGATAACCACTTCGTTAACCCCAACTATCATAAATCAGCAAGTTTCTTTGAGGCACTGGAAAATCGCGCCAATGAAACTATGGTTTATGCAAAGGTTTTTTGGCGTGAAAATCGATTCACTTATGCTTGGGGTAAGGGCTTCTTAACTCCAAATGACAAAGAAAAATACCTGGCATTTGTTGAAGAACTGGCTAGCCATATCGAATTCCTTGGGGTTGACAAAGGTAAGCTTACCATCGACTCAAGCGCAGGTTTCGAAAACTCAGCACTTGGTTCTCCGTACACGTACAGCGAGCCTATGAACTTCACTTTTGTACTGAGTGCAGAAAAAGCCTGTGAGTTGTTTGCTGTATTAGAGCAACATTACTCAAATATGGTTCACTCAATCTCACTGATTGAACTATTCAATCCTGTTCATGAGCAAGATATTGATTCAATTGTTGAAAGCAAACGCGAACAGGCGAGAGCAGAGATTATCAACAAGCTATCTAAAATCAAGCGCGGATATCTAGCTCATCTACCGTCAGTTTTTGGATTTAGCGTTAATCAGTTACGCGGCAACACATACGATCTTGTGCGAAATGATGTAACCGAACGGTTATACGACAAAGTTGAACAGCTAAACCGCTCAATTCAACAATCTTTGATTGATGCTGGCGTGCTGGTATTCGCAGCCGATAATCGTGAACACGTTCGATTCATGAATAAAGCGGACTTCAAGAAAACCTTCAAAGCTGCTGAACGTAAAGCGTTATACGCTGAACTCCCAGAGCTAAAAGACCATTTTGAGCCTGTAAATGCCGCTAAAGCTGCTTAAATAACCACCCCCTAAGAGAAAGCCATCATACCGATGGCTTTTTTATATTCTAGCCGAAGAATTTATCCATTAAATACTTAAAATTATTCTTTACCTATATATATTAATATGTATAATAGTAAACATTAAATAAAGGACACCATGTAATATCAGGAGCTACCAATGAATATTGGTCTATTTTTCTCGTGGTTTGTAGCCATGTTTATTTTCATGTTTGCAACCTGCAACTTTAAAGGGGATCGCTACGATTTACAGTCAGATGCGTTTGCAATCGCTCAGTTTTCTTTCGTTTTAGCGTTTTTGGGCTTTATGGCTAACGCACCACTAACGCTATCATTTGGACTGTATATCATGCTTTTGCTCGCAGCCGTAATGGTTGGCTTATATCATATGAAGCAAGAAGATTGGTGGAGAGCACCAGTACCACTTCTACTTGTTCTATTGGTGTACACTGTCACTTCAACAGGCATGTTCCGTGCAGAAGCAATGGGTAACTTGATTGCACCAAAAGAGATTGATGCTCCATTATTTACGCAAGTTAAAGATCCTGAATTACGCCTGGTTCCTAAAGAAATCGCATTTAACAAGCAATCAAAAGCTGTGAATGGTCGCCTACCAGACGGATCAATTATTGGTTCGATGTTTAGCCTCGATTTCCGTTCATCTATCATTCAAGTCATTAATGGCGAGAAATACTACGTCACGCCGCTCACATGGTCGGGCTTTTGGAAGTGGGCATTGAATGACTATGATGTGATTGGTTATGTGATCTCTAGCGCGACAGAAAGCAATGCAGAATCAAAATTAATCACAAAGAACCCTGATGGTTCAGACATCCAAATCAAACTTACTAAGGGTGGCTTTTTCGGCTCTAACCTTGAACGACACATTTACTCAAAATTTGGCAACGTCCTAACAAGCAACTCTTACTTTGTTCTTGATGACAATATGTACCCATACTACGTTACATACAAAATCAAGCCTGAAGTCGGATTTGATAACTACCTGCCTGATGGAGCGTTTATTACAGACCCTCAGACAAAAGAAGTGACGTATTACGCACAAGAGGATATCCCTGATTTTGTTGATACCAACGCCTCAGAATGGGTACTTCTAGACAATATTGATAAGTGGGCTAGTTTACGAGAAGGCTTCATTGAATCACTAGGCTCAAAAATTGAACTTAGCGCAACGGAGTTTAATGGTGAAAAAGACCTGTTCTTCATTGATGCTGCGAACACTAAAAACGGGACTGCATTCTTTACGGGAATGGAAAATCCAAAGTCAGCAGGTAAGTCACTATCAGCGATGCTGTTTGTAGACAGCAAGACACTTGAAACATACATCTATTACCCGACTAAGGAAGCGCAAAGCGAAACAGCGGTACTTGATTCTGTACGCTCAGCACTGGGTAATCTATCTGACAAGTGGTCGCCAACACAGCCAATTCCTTACCGAATTTTTGGTGAAGAAGATGTATGGTTGACCCCAATTGTGACTCAGGGTGGCACTAGCCGTAAAGTTGAGGCTTATGCTTACACGAAAGTATTCAGCACTGAAAAATCGGTATGGGATAAGAAGCTCTCAAACGCTACTACAAAGCTTTTAACTGTAAGTAGTGAATCAGGCCAAATCTCTAATGAAGAATCGTTAGAGCCTGTTTCTGGAAGCCTGAGAACCATTTACTTTGTAAACGACAATGCTTATCTCACTCTTGACTCACAAACTAAGGTCATTGAGTGTAACCACCAAAGCGTAATTGAATGTCGCGGTGTTAAAGTCGGTCAGTGGTTAGACTTTAAAGCTATGAAGAAATCAGACAAAGAATTTGTTCTGCTTAGCTTCACTAAAAACCCACTAGAGCAATAAAACTAAACAGCCTCTCAACATGAGAGGCTATTTTTTCCAGCCAGGAAACACAATTATGATCATCAAAGCTATCGCACTTATCTCTGTAGTCGCTCTATTCGCTCTTTACTTCAATCTACAGAGCATCCACACAAAGAACATGCTAGGGCATGACTAGGAGGAATTTGAGCCGTATCGCTTAATTTCTATCGGACACACTATATAAAACCTGAATTGTCACAGTTCAGGTTTTTTATACTTATTTAAAAATAACTCTTGATTGTCCCTTTTTTGTCCTGCATACTAAGTCCATAAAAAGGGATAAAAGGGTTCACATTATGTTTTTAAATTCAATTTTAGCAATTGCCAATGTTCGCGTTCGTCTAACACCTTCACTGGTAGAAGACATCTGCAAGCTTGCTGGCACAGACAAATTTTCAAAAGCGCTACCAAACCTTGAAATCGCTATCAAAACCGTCAGCGGCATTCTTGATGATATCAATCGCGGCTGCAAAGTCTACGTGGTCGATGCTGAAGGGAATAAAGGTAAAATTTCATTCGATGTTCAATGCGCACTTGGTGACGACGAAGAAGATGATAGCGCAATTGTGCGTAATCGAATCACGAAAGGTCTAGCAAACGACATCATTACGCTCGCTGAGCGCATGGGCTTTAAACGTAAGGATGGGAAAACAACAACCATTTCCAACGCACTGCCATATCTACATGCTGCAATCATCATCGCTGAAGACCTAAAAGAAAGGCTTGATAACGGGACTAAGTTCTACTTAGTTGAACCAAACGGTGAAAAATACATTATGCGTTTTTTCCAATAAAGCCAGATAGGACACTAAAAGCGCACACGATGGAAAAGTCAGAGAACGGAGTCAAAGGAACCAATCGTTAATCCCTTGCTCTGCAAGGGCAATATCAATGGGTCGTTTTATCTCTTTGGTTTTTACATGCGTTTTTAATAATTAAATAATTGACTCTCAATTTTAAATATGTATAATTAGAAACATAGAGTTAAGCGATAACAAAGAGGATTTCGCATGAGCCAGCAAAGAACACTTTCAACCTTCGGTTTCCCTTACCACGTAGATGATGAATTCGGTGGTATTTACATGGCTCCTATGGATTGTGTCATGGTAAACCCAGAAGGCGCTATGCGCTCTCCTAATCAGGAAAGTGTCGATAAGTTCAAAGCTGAGTTCATCGCGAACGGCTACAAGTTTAAAAAACCTTTAGTCGTTATCCCACAGCTTATTGATGGTGAATTAAAACTTTCTGTTGCTGATGGTTCTGCTCGCTTTACAGCGGCTAAACAAGCTCAGGAAGAAGGTCATGAATTCGATGGCATCAAGGTTGCTGACATGCGTGACAAGCAAATCCGAGATGCTAATTTCTTCGACATGACGGATGAGCTAAAAGTAGTTTGTGATGCAATGAATGCAGATAACTTCGTTGAAATTAAAGCTCTGGTTATCAAAATGGCGCTACGTAATTACAACCGTGAAGATCTAACTCAATTCGCGCTAGATTACTTCCTTAACTAACAGCAGAGAGTAGATACCATGAAATCTCATGCAACCATTACTATCAACACATCCATTAATGGCATCGACCCTCATAAGTTTGTGGTAAAACATCCATTCCTATATGAATGCCAGTATGATCATTCACACGTAGAAAACGGTAAAACCCAATACGTGTTTAATCTTACTGTAGACACGACCCAAACGTTAGACGTTAAGCGTCAGGAAGTCACTGTAACTCACCCTGATTACGAAGTGAAAAGCCAGGATGTTAATGTTAAGACCAATAAACAGGTTTACCTTGTGATTTGGCATACAGATGACAATGAAGCCCGTAGCTCTCTGGTTGAGTCAATTGATGCTCATAGCGCATGGGGTAAGGTAGCTACAGATTACGAAGCTAAATACGGTCTTTCTGAGGATGAGGATGTTTACCTCGAACACGTTAAGTCTCTGGCTGAATTACACGAAGAATCAGGTATCGCTTTGGTCAAAGCTAACTGAGTCTAGCGACTAACTCAAAACATACTGATAATAAGGGCTGCACTACGCAGCCTTTTTTATTTAATTTAATAATTAAATCCTTTACTTCGACCGTGACTTGTGTATAATTAAACACATAGAGAGTTAGCGCTCTTACTAACCTAAAAGGGGAGTGGTTATGCTTCAAAGAAAGTGCTGTAATTGCGCCACAATCATGTATGTTCAATCAGACTTTTGCTCAGAAAAATGCAGTGATGAGTTTGATGCGTACATGAAATCAGAAATGGGTTGCTCTGATACTCAAGAGCAAGCGGAATCAAACGAGGAAGCATCATGAGCCGAGTTAAACTTACAGTAGATACCGTGGATATGGTTCATGTAGAAATTGACGGGATCGACGCAGGGGTTTTCGATAACATCGACGGAGGGAAATACTCTTGGTTCCCATGTCGAACAGATCAGCTTTCAGGCGATCACATTATCGAAATTGGCAAGGCTCTGAATGAATACAACAAACAGCAAAACCAACCTGTTTAAGTGTGAAATTCAATCCTAAACCCATAATGATGTAATCATTTTTATTTGCTTAATTAATTAAATTATTTATTTTGATTTTTGTTTGTGTATAATTTCAGCAAAATGACAAATAAAAATAAGCGAATGAACATGAATTACATAAAAACTCTAATACTTTTTGCATCGGTACTCATACTTTCTGGCTGCGCTGACTCCATGAGCTTTCAGCAAGCCAGTGAAGCAACCCAAGTAGGCTTTTTCTACGGGTTCTGGCATGGAGTCATCGCGCCGCTGGCATTCATTATCTCGTTGTTTGATGAAGATGTCGCGGTATACGCCATTTACAATAACGGTGCATGGTACGACTTTGGTTACATTCTTGGCATAGGTGGTTTTGCAAAAGCATGTGATGAAGGAGTACAAAGCAAATAGGACTAAAGCATGAAACTGACAAAAGCACAATCAAATCAGCTAAATGACATGGTTACACAAACTCGCATTACTCGCGGTAAAAACGCAGGTGTGCGTAAAGACGCTTTAGTCGATATTAATCACTTTGATATGCGCTCATTCAATAAGCTTATCAGTGAAAAGCTGGTGGCTCCGAGTGAATACAACGGTAACGAATGGTATGCCACTGAAAAAGGCTACGCGTTTTGGTTACAAACAAAATCAGCCAAGTAGGGGATCGATATGCCAGGCTCAAATTTAAGCGCTGAGATTCGCCTTTTAATCGTTGAAATGAATGATGAGGTTGAACATCTCAAAGGCAGAGCGCTCAAGGAACCCGAAAAATCCGAACACTATTACGGTTATATCGGTGGCATCACCGAGTACCGAACCAAGCTTGAGCATATTTTAGAGAAGTCTGGCAATAGAGACCGACCAGTAACAATTGACCAATAGCCCCATAAAGAGCCGCTACTACAGCGGCTCTTTTTCGTTCTTATCTGTTCTTAGCTTCATCTTCACGCCAATACTTCTGATAAACAGGATGTAAGCGATAAGAGATGCCGCGAAAATCGTCACAGAACCTATCACAATAGGGAGTTCCCAGTTACTTTGACTCATAGCCAGCAAACAGGTGAAAAACATCACCATGAGGGACATGGACGTTGAGATAATTGCTCCATTTTGCGCCCTGGTTAAGACTTTATTAGTCATCATCTATTCTCATGTATTTAACTGCCTTCATGATAATTCAACGATGAAATATGTTAAAGCAACTTTGGAAGAAAAAAGGGCGAGGTATCGCCCATGTATCGAATGGCTTCTTTCTACTCTGTTTATGTCTCTGAACTTATTCAGCCTAAAATGAAAAAATCACAGCATCTAGCCGTGATTAATAATCTCATAAATTGTACCGAGATAAGCTAAAATTATTAATGTAAGTCATCAACTTACATTAAGCCAAAAGGGAACATGAAAATATCCTTTTTATATATAAACGAATAAATTCCTATGTTCCCTTTCGCATTAAATTTGTCAGCTTATAGTTGCGCGTCACAAGCGTTGCAGCAATCCGAGTCATCAAGGCAATCATAACGACCACCAGACAGATCTACTGAACCATTCGACTTGAAGCACTCGTCTTTATCTTCATACTGACCAGAAACAACAACATCATCGTCATCGTCTTTACTCACATATGTGCGACTAACGCTATCTTCCTGAGTTAGATCAGCAAAGCAGTTTGGGCATCGAGGCTTATCATCATCGACCCACACACCTTCTGGACTCATCAATACAGGCTTAAATGCCGATTTCATGTAGTCTACCATTTCAGGCTTATCTGAATGCGCCCATTGTTCAATAACTTCATGCATTTGGCGTTCTGTACAATAGTACTCAACCTGACCACCAGCACGTAAACAAAACGCATGGTAACGATCAGCGTTAACGATTCTGAAGCTATGAACAAGATAAGTCCATTCCCATTGAGTAAGGAATAATGAAGTTGAAAGCCACATATTCCCATTGTTTACGAATAAATCAACAATATGCTCACTACCGTACAGTTCTTTTTGAACTGAACCATGCATCTTCAGGTCACTCATAAGGTATTCAGCACCTAAAATAGAAAAACCATAGAGAGTTTCTTCATATCGCTTTTCAAGAACTTCACGAGCATCCTGGCTTGGATGAATGTAAATCGTATTTTTTACATTAAATGTAGCGACCTTTTGTTCAATAGGGGTTAGCGAATCAGTTTTCATGGTGCCTCTTAAATGAGTAGTTAACTTTTATGTTTTAATTATACATAAGCAGCAATAAAAGTAAATGTAATTTTTAATTATTAAATTATTGACTGTCAGATTAATGAATGTATAATTGATTACAAGTTAAAGAGTTCAACCATTGGGTATTCAAATGACTGAAGAAAACAAAGAATTACTGCACAAGCATTTTCGCATGGGACGCGGCAAGTACCGTCTTATCAGTATCTGGTCAGCGCCATCAAATGCAGTGCTTGAATCAAACCCAATGGGCTACAACAAAATGATGGCTGAGCGCCCAAAATGCTGCAACATGGTTTGTGACCACTGCGGCACAGGGATTATTCATCACTTTATCCTTGAAGATGAAGACAAAGAGCGATTTAGCGTAGGTTCAAGCTGCATTGAAAAACTCGGTCAATATGACTTAGTGACTGCCGCTCAGAAGATGGAAAAAGAGCGTCAACGTCAATTACGCCAGGAACGTGCAGAGAAAAAACGTGCGGAACAACACGCGAAGTACGAAGCTGAAATTGAAGAGCAGCGTAAAAAGAACGGCGGACTAACCGATCATGAAGTGTTGATTGAAGAGCGTAAGCAGCGTGAACTGGATAACAAAAAGAAATACAGCGAACTGTCAGCTCCAATCGTTGCGCTTCTTGAAAAGGCTGGTGGCAATTTCTGTTCTGATATGGCTGACAACCTACGAAACGGCTCTATTCCTTCAGGTGGCGCTAAGAGAATCGTTATCGAAGTAATGACTAAACAGCACACTGGTGCTCGTAAGAACAGCAAAGCTTACAATGCCGCACAGCCAGAAATGGAAGCGTTGTTTGAGTCGGTAGAGGCTGAATTCAAAGTCATTAGTGAAGCGCACTATGCTTACCTGCATAAGTCATTTGGCTTCAACTCATAAAAACTTACACCCAATTCTGTTTAATGCCCTATAAAAAGGGCATTCCATAATTCAATTTAGGAATTTAAACCCATGACAACTTTAACCTTAAATGAAAAACTCCTTACGGTTCTAGCCGCTCTTAAAGCAAAGCAAAAACTAGCCGTTATTGAATGCTCTATTGATGGTTTCTCAAGTGACTGGCGCAAGGTTTTGAAAGATTACTTTTTCAAACAGCTTTCAGATGAGCTAATTGAAGAGGTTGGCTTGAAGAAAAATGAGTTTTGCCTAATGGCAGTTGAGCGCTTAGAAATCCCCGAAGAGTGGATGTTCACTAAGAGCACAGAACTAGATCAGTTCAGCTTCTCTTACTAAAATTCAAATCCCTGTCCAAGTCGGGCAGGGATAGTCACTATTGATTACTTATGTTGCTCGGCAAGGTAGCTGTCAAGCGCTTCACTGCCTCCAATTAGCTTACCACCGATAAACACCTGTGGAACTGTAGTCGCGCCTGTAATCGCTCTTAGGCTCACTGTGGTGGCATCCTTACCCAAAACAATCTCTTCGTACTGCAAACCCGCATCAATCAGCGCTTGCTTTGCTTTTACGCAGAAAGGGCAGCTAGGCTTTGTGAATACCGTGATCGACTGTGCAACCTTGTAGTCTGGGGCAAGGTACTTAAGCATAGTATCCGCATCAGACACTTTGAATGGGTCGCCTGGCTCATTAGGTTCAATAAACATTTTCTCTATTACGCCATCTCGAACCAACATTGAGTATCTGTGCGAACGCATTCCAAATCCTAAGTCGCTTTTTTCAACTAGCATTCCCATGCCTTTTGTGAATTCGCCATTACCATCAGGAACAACTTTAATATTATCCGCTCCCTGATCCGCTTTCCAAGCGTTCATCACAAACGTGTCGTTAACTGACACGCAAAGAATATCGTCAACGCCATGCTCTTTAAAAACAGGGTATAGCTCCGCGTAACGGGGCAAGTGCGAGGAACTGCATGTCGGTGTAAATGCACCTGGCAAGCTAAATACGATGACGGTCTTACCTTTAAATAGGTCATCAGTGGATACATTTACCCATGCATCACCTTCACGCACAGGGAATACTACGTGTGGCACAGATTGTTTTTCTTTGGACTCAAACATTACTAATTTACCTTTTAATTGATTCTATTTTATTGGTTTACCAGTACAGTATCCCAACTAATAAATAAAAGATAAATTCGATTAATTCTATTAAATCAATTGTCCAGAACTATTAATAGCCATGTCATAAGAGTAATTTGAGGTTTATTTACTTAATTTTTGCGTGTAAAATTCACAAAAAATAAAGGAATAAACAATGAATAATGAAGATTTTTTCAATCAATTAATGAACTTTTCCACAACGCCAGATACCATATTCTCACTATGCGGCATCACATTAGTTGCGGGATTCGTTTATATGCTACTCAAAGTCATTGTCATGCTATTTCATAGCTTTAACAACACCCCTGAAGAAAGCAAGGCAAAGTTCCCTAGCGTATGGATGCCAATTCAAACCGTACTTCTCATGCAACTAATCATAAGCGCAATGAAATTCAGCAGTCAGGATGAGCGATACACGACTATAGGCAATGTGTTTGGCTCAGCGGTTCAGGGCTATCAGGTAGCAGGGCTTTTCATAGCGGTAGTCATCATCTGCCTTTCCATTTCTTTAGTGTCTGATGTAAAAACCTTTTTCCAATCCAATAAAAACGAAAAGCGAGCTTAAAAGCTCGCTTTTTCTTTTATGGAGTCGGTAAATCAGACTTCGTATTTCAGTACCGCGTTTCCGTCCTTCATTTCCATTGAAGTAGGGTAAACGCGATCACCGTCAAACCATAGCGTTAATGAGGTCTCACTTGGCACATCTTCAAGCTCAGGAATCATTTCAGCAGCCAACATAGGTTCTTGATTTGAGCTTGTCTTGCCTTGCGAGTCAAAAATCACTTTTAATTCAACAAAATTACGACTCTCAATTTGGCTAGTGTCCACCATATACACAGGGTGATCGGCACTTGAATAGGGTACGTTGGCGTGTACCTCATTCGCGTCATTTTCAACTAAAAATGAGATAAGATCTGAAACGTTAATGGACATTCACTTTCCTTTTTATCGTAAACAAATAAAGTTATACTTTTTAATGACCCAATTATACATTAGCAACATCAAAAGTAAAGGTTGTTAATGATTAAAATTGTGGTTAGTCCGCCTATTTCCCTGGTTCGGGATCTGCTCGTTTGATAAGGACTAGCTCGCCCTTGTTAAGTTGACCCCAGTAATTACCGCGCTTGTCATGTACTCGGTAACGCCAATTAACCGCATACTCGGCACTACCAAACAAAAATCGCTCACCCGTTTTTTTAATCTCAATAAGGTCGCCCTCATTGAAAGCGACCTCTTCTCTTAGAAAGTTAGGATTTTTCATTAGACCTAACCTTGAGCTTCGATATTATGTGCAGCCCATACCGCTAAGGCTTGCAACTGCTTTGGCGAGAAATGACCATCGAGATGCACTTTGCCTTTTTCAAAGTCACCCACATCAAGCTCGCTATCCGCTTCCTTGTCAAAGTGAATGAAGTTATCAGAGCCTTTTAACTCAGCATCTGACACAACGGAGCATTCATTTTTCAGGATGGCTACAGCCTCATCATAAGTCATGTTTTCCATTCCAATTCCCTTTTAGCTATTAGCTGCAATGATTTCTTCAAGTTTACACTTAATCAGTTGATTAAGTGATGGATCAATTGGCTTCTCTCTGTCACTTAGCTGTTCTTTCAGCTTGTTAATGGCGCGAGTACGGTTTTTCTCACGAGTATTGAACAAGTAGTTAAGCGGTTTCGGTGCCGCTTGAAACGCCAGGGAGATACCAAAGCCTACCAGATCGCAAATATGCGGTGCGCTCAGCTCCAGTTTTTTCAGGTACTCTTGAGCCATAAGAGGGGTAAGCTCTTTATCCATCATTGATTCAATCAGGGTGTGCAGAGCCGCTTGAGTCGAGTGCTCATTCTGGAAATTACCAACATGTAGAAACACATCGAATGCCTGCTGATTGTTCTCGACAATCAGCTCAGGAATAATTAAGTTAATTTGCATAAGCTACTCAGTTCACTTTATTTATTGCCAGATTTTACCATAAATATCATTAATTTACAATAAATATCAAGCGTAATGGTTATCATGAACCAATAGGAAAATGAGAGGGTAGAGCGACCCACTTACTGATCGCTCTCAATACATTACTCGTTATCCATCTCGATTTCGTAGAGCATATCAAGTGCATCCCTGTCGAAACCTTCAGCCTCCAGCGTATCCATATTGGCATCTGGATCATTGAAAAGGCGACATAATGCATTGTGGTACAGCTCAATCACATTATCATTGACCTCAAGACTTAAACGCTCCAATACGTTGCGGATAACCTCGGTTTCTTGCTTATTAACGCTCATAAAGTTTCCTTTATTGATTTGATAACCTTTAATTATTATTATACATAAATAAGGTTAAAATGCAATAATTTAATTATTAAAAACTCACAATCGCTGAGCATGTAGCCCAGCGGTTTAGTAGAGCAATTTTAATCGCAAGGGAACGCTGATAGGGCTAGGCGTATTTTTCTAGCAAATCTGCAAGCGCACCATTTTGTTTGTACTCTTTGAGCTGTTCAAAGCTAATCTGAGTACCACCAAGATCGGAGGTGTTATTCAAGCAGCTAATCGCATTAAAACCAAGTTTGTGCTTGCGTAGGTAAATGTATGCCTTAGAAAAGGATAGTGGTCGAGAAGAATCCTTTAGGTAATCATCTAGCACACTAAGGAAAGATTGCTTAGAGAAACGGTAATCACCTTTTAACTCAGTCTCAAAAATCGAAATGATTTCATCGATTTCATATTGAGCCAGCTTTGTTACGTCCAGAACTAGCGGTAGAGAAAGATATGTGCGATCCATTTTCCAAGCCTTTTAGTTTGTTATTCATGCATTTCTTGATTTCCATTATACATGAATAAAGTCACCGTACAATAATTTAATTATTAAAATCTGCATTTTTGTCCACCAGCGAGCTGGCAAATAGCTATTGCTCTTACCTCCTGGCAATAAAAAAGAGAGAAGGGGAAACCTTTCTCTCTTAACTGTTCGATTAGCTATCTATCACACCTTACGAGGCTTAACCAACTTCAACTGCCCGATACCCAGCTCACCTCCATCAAATGGAATGCAGAACTCCACACCGATTGGAACCGTGTATTGTTTAAGCATACTGTTATTCATAATTAAGAACCTTACAGGCTCTTCTCTAAGATGATTAGGCAGAGATTTCAACGTCTCAATGGCTTCCTTCCAGTATAGGATTGGATCAGCAGCCGCGTTCATTGTTGTTGCAACTTGGTCGAACCAATTCATCTGAGATTCGTAATCAATAAGGTAAGAGGAAATAGTGATTACACCTTCATTCAAAAGCATATCGGAACAAACTAAAAGCTCTTGATTTTGGTTTGGCATTAACGCACTGTTTGTCAGAAACACAGGCTGATCTTCAATCCCTTCACCCATCTTAATAAGGTCGTTGTAGGTGAACGAACCAAAGTTATTGTGCATTGATTGAATACACCGCTGTAAGCGAGACTCTTCAGTAGGAGAGACGCACGATAGGATCTCGCTATTAAAGCTCAGAAGTCGCACTTTGCTCTTGCTAAGGTCAATAGTTTTGCTGAATTTGCCATCAACCGATAACTTAATAGAGTTTCTTGAAATAGACGATTCAAAAGAGATATGGTCGATATACCCATCAGGTAATTCCTCATCACTATGAACGGTAATCACTTTCCCTTTAGAAAGCGCCTTTGCAGCCGTGTAAGCGTGAAGTTCAAAACCGCTATCCATATTGTATTCAAAGTAATTAACGATGAATTCCTCATTATCCACAAGCACAGAGAAACAATATTCTCTATCATGCTCTGACTCTTCGATGAGGATCGTCATCATGCAAGAAAGCAATTCGAGAGTGATGTCATACGGATCATGCTCATAAATACCAGCTTCAGTTCGGCACTCACTCTCAGTAAATTCGAACACGTCAGGAAGCTGCATAGTCTCAACGTAGCTCTTTTCCGTCAGTTTCCCAGAGGCTTTCACCAGGCTAGCACTCGCCGCGTTTGTGGATGAGAACCCAAATAGCTTAGAGGCAATGACTTGCCCTTCAGACAGGGACTTAAGAGACAGACTTGTCTTTAAACGCTTGGAAAGCGTTTTGAATGCATTTACATACATAGGGATACCTTAATATCTATGAAACGATGCCTGCTACCAACTTCAAACACCGCATCAATGAAATTAAGATACAAGTGGCTTGATAAATATTAATTGAGATTTGGGACGCGGTAATCCGCTATAAGGTAGCCATCCTGCGTTTCTCAATGACGCTGATATAAGGCTACCATAAGTCATGATTTATTACCACGAAATAAGCTCTAAGCAATAAAATAACCGATGTATATCATGCATTTTCATTTATTATCTGTTTTTGATTTAAATGTATTGACTCTGTGTATTATTTATATATAATGGACTTATCGTTGAGAAAGGCACTGCAAACGGGCAGATAGCTGGCAACGTAGGTTCAGAATCTCCTGCCACCTTCATAGGCAAAATTCGTAGCAGTTAATCACAATTTTTAAATACATAATTTTCTAATGGCGATTAACGACAAATCACTTAAGAAGGTAGAGTGTCCGACACTTTAAAAGTTAATTGCTGATTGTGGAGAATTACCATGTTTAAAAATGCCGATCACGCAAAGAAAGCGACTAAATCAATTTTCGATTTCACTAAAGCTAACCCTAAAGCCAAACTCTCAGAGTTCCGCGATTTCCTGGCTTCTAGGATCAGCTACAATACGTTCCATGACCTCCTAAACAACGTCTCTGCACCTCAAGAGGCGAAAGAAATTCCGCTTTTAGGATTGCTTTCTGGTGATAACGCCGTACAGGTGAATAACACATCATTTGGCAGAGTCTTTATCATGCCTGACTCCATTGTAATTAATTATGATGTTGAGATTGATAAGAATGGCTTGTTTACTGATGAAAAATCACTAACGATTCCCCTAAGCCACATCAACAAAGCGAAGATTGTTGGCTCAAAGGTATTCCTGAAA
Organism: Vibrio sp. 2092; assembly: GCF_033339635.1. Lineage (NCBI taxonomy): Bacteria > Pseudomonadati > Pseudomonadota > Gammaproteobacteria > Vibrionales > Vibrionaceae > Vibrio > Vibrio sp. 2092. The sequence continues at coordinate 142,819 of NZ_JAWOUY010000001.1, forward strand.
GATGAATGCGATGAGCTGGTGGAGCTGGTTATCTACCTACCAATGAATAGCCATCAAGTTAAAATTACAACCAATCATGACCTAATCACTGTTAGAAAATCTCTGGATAGTGGAGAAACCGAAGAGTACAGCTTCAGCAATGATCGCTCTGGTGAGTACATGGCTAAAGACAAATTTAAAAATCTCTTAGAATCGTCAGTATCGAACTTTGATGAATACAGCAAGGACGACATTGATTCTCTATGGGAAAGTGGCAGTGAGTCATTTGGCGCAGGTAAGATTGAGGTTATCTACGAACTGGATTCTGATGATGACATTCTATGTAAAGGCGAATTAGCTGAGATTCAAATTGAATTTGATATTGAATCAGCATCTGTTAGTCAGATCGTGCAGATTGTTAATGACAACTACGATGAAGACTCAATCATTGAAGGGTTAGAGGATGGCTCTCTTAGCACAACGACTTGGCATGGCAATGGAATTCCTGAAATTACCATTACCGCTACAGGTGAGGTTGTAGGCATTATTCTGTCACAAGAGATTGAAGGCAATTACGACGAGTTTCGTTAATAAGAACTGAACACCAAAAACCAATTTAAAAAGCGTGGCTCTTGAGTCACGCTTTCTTTTTGCCTGTTCGATGTAATGAAAGAGCTTATCAACGATGAATAAGCACCTATTACGATTTCCTAAGCCCACTCATAATCTTTTCAAGCGTTACACTTGCGGCTTTGTTCGCTTGCGTTGTAGCAACATCATGAACGTTAGAACCGATATTGCTTTGAGTCCAGATCACACCTGCGGTGAATAAACGAATCTTTTCGATTACCTCTGCACGATTATCAGGGCTAAACAGTCGCTTTGCGTCCATGTTCAGGATGTGCGTCAGAAACGGCTCAGAAACAACTCCAAGGAACTCCATTGCCATTCTAAACTCTCGGTTCGAGTCAATGGTGTAACCCTCTCTAACGTACTGCACACGCTCGCTTAGCTGCTCCATAGCTTTCTTGTATAGTGCCTTAACAAGCGGTTCTCGATAGAACATGCTAAATTCATTCGAAATAGATACGATTTCACGCAGACGAAACTCAAGCTGTGTGAGGTTGTTGATTTGCTGAATGCTATCTATATTGCCCTCAATAACGCCAGGCAATTTAGCCTCTAAGAACTCACTTTCAAATGGCTGGTATTCTTCCTGTAGCACTTTAACGTACTCACGCGCCATCTCAATAGTCACTAAAGGGTGATCAACAAACGTCATGTACTCATTCGGACTGGTTTCATCTACTTTATTCACGCTTACTCTCTCATAAACTCGCATTTATTTTAACGAATAATATCAATGATTTTACTATTTACCTAGCACTTTACGCACATTGTAATTCAGGAATTAACCAATAAATCATTTAGAAACTAACTTAATTTTTAATTATTAAATTATTGACTCGCAATCCGCACTCGTGTATATTAACTGCAAATGGAAACGCAATCCAAAACGAATTAGTAAAGGGCATCACCATGAAAAACCAACAACCATCAAGCACTACTAGCCAACCTGAAATCACTCACATCTGGTTTCACGACTCTAAAAAGCGCGTATGGGATACACCACTTGATGAGCGTTGGGAAAAGCAATGGGAGAAGCTGGAAGTTGTTGGTGAGAACAACCGCAGTTACATCCTGAGCAACGGTGCGAAAGCCCCTAAGAAGCAAGAAAATGTCAAGCTAGGCACTTTTGCTTACTCAGACGAGCAGCTAAAAGAAATCATCTGGCACCACAATAACAACCGCAAAATCGCTGAGGAAATCAAAGCTCTTGCTGGTGGAAGCATCGAACTGACTCGCGAGCTAGAAGCTCTACTTGCTAAGTACAAAAGCTAGCGCAATCTTTCTTGGTAGGGCATGATAGTGAATCATGCCCTTAACAAGCCAAATAATCGCTTTGTATTCAATGGAGAACCTTAAATGGCAAGAGCCACTAAACAAGCTGCTTGGATTTCGTTATGGAACGAAATCAACCACATTACCTTCCTTGATACCAAACTTGACGAGGAACGGTCTCAAAGCGTTAATGAGCTAATCGAAAGCGTTCAGAAAATCCAAGATTCTGGAGATCTGAGCATTGAACAAATTTACACGCTGGCTGACGTTATCAATCTGTCATTCAAAAGCGGGATCAGCAAAGGACAATAGGAGTCAACATGGCTGTCACTCAACACGAAAGCATTAAGTACACTCTGAGCTTCCAGGAAGCGCTTGAGCAGGTAATGGACGGTAAAGGCTGGGCGCAAGGCGAACATTTTGCCGATGGTGTGATCATGATGGAAAAGGGCGGTATGTTCATTGATGGTCGCGATTACCTACATGTTCATGACTTTAAAGATGAACGCGGCAACCAAAAGTCAGACATTCAGATCACTAAGAACTTGATGATGCAAAAGTTCCGTATCGTAAGCACTCAAGCGGACGCTGAACGCAAAATCAGCTAATCCCATGCCTATCTCAAACACCGCAAGCAATGTAGGTGACTGGACGTTTGCCGATTTAGACGACAATGCCAGAACTGAATTTGTTTGCGGTGGTTGCTATTATCTCGCTGTAACCCTCCATAAACTCACTGGTTATCCGATTTACGCGGAAATCGATGGTGATGATTTTATCCATTGCTGGGTAACTGACCCTGACGGTAACGCTATCGACATCAATGGGATTCATAACGGGAATTGGGCAAAGACCCCGTACTCTAGCGCAACCCCTAAAGGCTCTATCCTCAAGTACCACGCTCTCGACACTTTGGATAATACCGATCTGCTTGAATGGGCTAGGGACTTGGTATTAAGCCACCCATCACACTTCAATTTAATCTAAAATAGTTGGTTTTTAATAAATAAATTATTGACCTAGCGCCATAGCGGTGTATAATTGAAAACAATTAAAGGGTAGGGCATCGCCACTATCTAAACCGAATTCAATAAAGAGGCTTATTATGGCTACACAAAAAGAAGTAGTGTTCCTGAAAAATCGCGGTGTTGTGGAAATTTGTCAGGCATTTCATCGTGAACTAGAGCAATACGGCGAGCTAAAACCTCGCGGTGAAGAAAGCATTGATGCATTCGTTGCATCTATTAACGCTAAGATTAAAGGCGAAGAAAAAGCCTCTTAATCCAACCAAGCTTTTAACTATTTTATTGACTTTTTCTGTTTGTTTTGTATAATCAAGGAAAGTCCAATAAATAACAAAGGTTATCGCATGGAACGTCAATTAAAGAAAAGTCAGCCGCGTAAAGTGAAAGCGAAACAGGTAGTCCTGGCTAGCATCCTACTGGTTGGGCTGACCACTGGCAGCATTAGTGTTTACAAGGACTTTTGCGACTTTAAAGAGAAGGCTTGCGCTGGCTTATTGCAAGGCATGTAAGCGGAAATATTGGTAACAAACAACCATGAGCAACACACGCATTAATCTTTCTGATTTGAAATCAGCAAGACTTCGTACCCTATTTACCTCGCACCTAAGAGGCGAAGCACTTGGCTCAACACTTTTCAATCGCGGCTATGTTTTGCACGAAAGAAAAGCCGAAACAAAATCAGCCCTTGATTTTCTTGAGCCTGCTGCGAATAAAGAAAAGCTTAAATTAGCGTTTCTTTTCCTAAAGCCTGTGATTGAGATTGCGGTTTATCTAAGCCTATACCTGTACTTAAGCAACCAAGACGGCTCATGGTTGTTTCCAAAGTACGCAGGTCTGGTGACGCTTGCAGCCATTGCAGCTATGACCACTATGCAAATCACTGGCTCTTTGAGCGATAAGACTAACCAAAAGTATTACCTTCCATTTGGCTTAGGTTTCTTGTTTGGCAACCCATTTTCAGATCTAAAGATCACGTACAGAATCGCAAGCCTTGAAGATGAGGTAAAGGAATACAATGAAATGTGCTCCTACCTCGCTCAGCACGAACGTACAATGGATTATGTTCGCAGCAACTACAACGAATTCAACGGAGTCGAGAGAGCATTCGCTGATAACCTAATCAGAATTCGAATGAAAAACTCAGAACAGGAATTATTGATTAACAAGTTTCTTAGCGAAAGCAAAGTTATCAAAGAAACCACAGAGAGCGCACACCATGAGTAACATTATCGATGCAACGTTCGTTTCACAATGGGACGAAGGCAATGTAGAAACAACCTGTAAGGTTAATCTTGAGACTTTAGAAGTCACGGACATTGAGCAGAGTGACGATTCAGAACACATGATCAACCTGCTTGAAGAAACGGTTGAAGTGACCATCAACGAAAAGTACGAAATCTACCATCCCGACCAAAAGGGCGATAAGTACTTTATCAAGGAAGCAGACAAGGCTCGACTACTCGCCCAAGTCAACACATAACAGAACCACTCGATACTGGCAGCAATAAGCTGCCTTTATCAATCTAAGTAGGTAATAAGCCCTATAACCACCATAAGAGAAAACATCATGCAGCACCAAGAATCCAATAAGACAAGTAACAAAATCACTAAGCAAGATTTAATTGAATTCTGCGCATGGGTAGGTATCTTCGCAGTATGTGCATTCTTTGAATTGCATGACAAGGTAGATGACAAAATCGCAATGCTATCTTTATCGTTTGTATAGAGAGGCAATAGGTGATCGTGTATAGGAATAATACATAGGGGAAGATACAACACTCATACAAAATGAGTAACACATCTTCCCAACATAAGACCCCAAAACTCAAATTAAGATTCTTCAGAATCCATATCATCTTGGCATCGTTTAACACCATCCATATCTGCTTTATACCAACTAAGCACTAGCTGAAGTATTAGTAGAACAAAAAAGCCTGACAGTAAGAAAATTTGAGTTTTAATATAAGACTCCATAGAGGCATCAAAAACAAAGTAGACGACAGTAGCCATTGCAATCACAGGTAAGATCAGCATAGCTACATACTTTCCCTTCGAAAGCTTGCTAACTGGAATTTGTTCATTCACAGATAAAGTAGAGGGACGCTTTACGTTTGTCTTTTCTAACTCACACTTTTTCATTTTTGCCGATTCCATTTCTGTATAAGTGGTAGTGCGAATAATACATGAATTAAAAATTACTTCACCAAATTCATTCGCCTGCCACTCTATAAGCGCCCAAACGATAAAAGAAGGCAACAATGCCAACTAACTTACTTTGACCGCTTACAATGCAAATGGGGCGCAAATAGAAAGGGTGTTACAAGTAATACCTATAACACCCCAAACAAAACTACCTTATCGCTCTAAACCACTCACTGACTTTTCAGGCTCATCATGAATAACATCATAAGTGATAATCTCCTGGATACCGTTAGCTTCCTCAATATCAATCAAGTCCCTATAGACGTAATCATTGCAAGTGACGTTCATGTTAACCACTTCAAGCACCTTAGCTAGAATATCGGCAGTCTTATCACCATTACACTTAACGTCTTTAATCTCTACAGGGATAATAGCGTTAAGCCTTACATGGTATCCATCCTCACTACCACCTTCATTGATTTCATCGATAATCTCAAAGGTCGATTCTGCCCTTACCACGTTAGACAGGGTAATGTGATCTTTCATAATAGGATGTCTTACCCTTACCATCGTATCAACAATCTCAGATGTCCTATCAAGGATCTCAGCAAACTTATCTTTGTCCAAACCCTTAACACATACTGGTAGAGCAATCTTATATTCACCTGAAAATTTCATCTTACTTCTCTTTTATTATTTATTTTTCTTATTATATCAGTCCAAACCCAACAAATAAAACTCTATTGCTGGTGGATGTTCATAGTACAAGCGATAACAATGAGGATATGGCTGATACAGTATAAGCATTGATTCTCAATGCAGAACCAATTGGTTCCTCTTTACTATGCATCTATGGTCTCTCATTTAATTAAATTATTAAATTTACTTTTGAGCTTGTTTATGTATAATAAAGACATTAACAATAAAGCCCAAAGGGGAACGCCATGTCTATTATCACTTTTGAACAACGTCGAGCTAGAATGACTACGCCTGAAGACGTAAACAAAGAAATCAACCTGGCTGCTGCCTATGCCAAGTCCCTACATACAAAGGCTAAGACTTGCCAAGGCACACTAGCTGAAAAGCTGGCTATCAAAGATAATGCGAAGAAAGCTGATGAAGTGACTCGCAAGCTTAAGCTACAGTCTTTCGACATCGAAGATGAACTGAGAGCGGAAAGCCTGACTCACTAAGATATAAAGGCTCTAGGTGAACTGGAGCCTGTTTAAGTTACTCGCTGTAGTGTGGCTATAGCGAATACTTGTTTGACCCCAATAGAAAAAGGCACACCGTGACAGTGTGCCTTTCTCATTAGTGAAGCGTTTCCGCCTCAATGATGTTAATGAACCGTCTTCTTTGAGGTTTAATTGTCAGATCCAGCGTAAGCTCTCCCGAGTTCGCCCAGCGGTCAAAACACCCCTTAGGCTCGCTGAATTCAACCACGTTACCATCTCCGATCACACGGAGGTAACGATCACCCAAATCGACTCGCTCGTAATCCCTATCAATAACAAGCCCAAGCCAAGCAAAAAGCTCGCGTGTGCTCATTTTGGTGTTCTTACGGCAAAGCTCAAAAACACTCATTTCCTGTTTCATACCCTACGTTCCTTTTAATTCAAAATTAAAAGGTCGTTAGCTCAGTGCAGGTACGAGACTCATATTATATATAAAAAAGCCAGCGGTCAAGCATTAAATCTAAAGGTTTTCAATTTCTAAATAACCACTTACCATTCCTAGAAATGCCTTAAGGTTTCTTTTATGCAAGTTCCTAAGATGCTCAGTGCTGCAATCGTAAAACTTAGCCACCTTAGTCAGACTCCTTGCACCAAGATCCTTTGCAACCTCGCTTGGCAACATGGATTGGTATCCGCGATTTGAGTATTTGAAATCATTTAAAGCCACAGTAGCCACCTAACCATTAAAATAAAAGGAGAGCCGCTACAGCCCTCCTAGTGAACAATCAGAAACAGAACTTGTCGATTGCCTGCTCTGCGTAAGGGAGAGTCGTAAATGAACCCAAGTCATTAAAACCTTCTACCGCGTAGTTGCCTTTATGCACACCACACATAACCAAGTAGATCTTGTGACCTCTGTAAAAGTGTTCTTTCTTCATTCTAACTCCTTACGTTAGCAATCTAATGAATTTGGGATTAAGCCGCTACTTTTGCTTCAAGTGCGCGTTTGAAATTAGCCAGTAAAGTATCTACTTCACCTTTCATTTCATCGGCTTCAACTTCCATCTTGAACGGGTCAAACTCAGTGTCATCACCGTTGTCGTAAGCGTTCATTGCATCTTCAGCAGCTTGAGTGTGAATAGCACAACCTTCAACCTTGCTACGGCAAAGCTCTACAGCAGCATGAAGGTACATTTCAACCTCAATGTCGTTACCGTCTTCGAAAGTAACTTTAGTGCGAGGTGCTTCAACCGCAAGCTTAGCAGCTAGGCTCTTAGCCTTCTCATTGGTGTAATGGCTTAGGTTAGTAGGGCTAACAGCTTCAAGTTGCTCTACAACTTTTAGGACTTCTGCGTACATTTCAGTTTTTTGTGCTTTATTCATTTTTATTGTTCCTTTCTGACTGTTCGTCTTTAATATAACGCCAATATTATTGGCATTTTGAGCAAAAATCAAGTGTTTAGGTAAAATTTTTTGTTCTTATTATATGTAGTGACAAAACCAAGTAAATATGGTAGTATTTTGCAAAATTAAACAGTAAAGGTTTATCCATGAATAATGAACAAGCAACACTAATTGAAGACGCCATAAACGCTTGCATCTTCAATACTGGACTCAACTTTGAAATAGTAGACACCATCATGTCTAAAGTTAAGGACGGGGATCTAAGTTTCCATATGGATACCAGACAGGGGCGCTTCTTTGGACTGTATAGCGAGAAACCCATCTATGAATTTGAGTGGCTACATGAGTTCACTCGCACATCATTGATTGATTCCAATATTAGAGAACTGACCAATACCAATGATCCTCGTAACTTCATTGATGGCGCTGTAGCTAAAGAGAACACGATTTTCTACATGCTAAGTCAACGATTCATCCTGGTTCAGGACACCTCATGCACCGCTAACGACATTGATGATGTTTTGAATCGCAAGAATGTAAGAGCCTCAAGCAAGTTCATTAAGGCTATTATCGACCAGGGCGAGGGGAAGTTCGTACCATTTAACCTACTGGTGTTTACAGGGGAAAAACTCCCACTATCTCACTTCAGCCAGCTAGACAAGCTGTCTAAGTGGTACGAGAATAACAACGGTAAGCTCTTCATTGTTAATGGCGGTCACGTAATCAACGAATCAAATCCGCTGGTGGTCTTTCAGAAGCTTGTGAGCAATAAAAACTACCCAATTACAGATGACCACAAATCCCTCCTAAAAAGCGCTGAGAATGTCTGTATTGGCTTTGACTCCAATATGGAGCCATTGACCATCGACATCATCACAGTCACGCCAGAGCTTATTACAGCCGCTAAATCGAAAGATGATAATGGCATCTATGTAGAGCTTTGCAATGTCGATAACGGATGGATTCGCTTTCTTGAGCTGGGCAAGTCCTATGATGCTTTACGCTTCACTGAGTTCGATAGAAAACTCATCAAAAACATCTAACAAAAAGGGCAGCTAAATAGCTGCCCTTTCTAGTCCGATACCGTCATTCACTCAGACAGGACTCGTAACACTAAAGTAAGCGTTACCCAAAACTCGGTCACGTTTGTTCACAAGTGAATTAACCGCTGATTCAATACTAATCGCAGACATCTTGCTTGCTGAAAAGATCAGGCGTTGCGGCATTTCAAGGATGTAAGCGAGCTTCTGGTTGATGCACTCAATCTTAGCCATATCCGAGATCGTAAACTCAAACACTTTTGCTAGAAGCTCAGTCTCTTGGAGACTTTCATAATCCGAATGGCAATACTCCGCAGCCATTTTCAATGAACTTGCCAGCGTGGTTGCGATTTGTTGACGATATTGCTGCACTTCAGCGTTAAGTGTACTCAATTCTTTTTCAAGAAGAGATTCAATCTCAGTCATAACAAGCTTTGCTTGCTCACCGTCTAGCATAAACAGTTTTGGCACTAGTGATTCGTTTGGCATGGCGCATACTCCAGTTTCAATAATTGAATTAATTATATACGGATAGAGCCGAAGGTCAACATAAAATAATTAACTTAAAATTATTGACTCTTTTACTTATTGATGTATTATTTATGTATTAGCTTTAAAGGTGACTACATGAACGAAAAGACACTAGCTATCATCCTTCAAGCTACAGTAAAAAATGCTGTTGGTGTTCTACAGGGTGTTGAGGCACACCAGCTAAAAGAGTTTCTTATTCTTGAATCCAAAACAAAGATTAAGAAAAACTTAGCTACTGAGCAGGTTAAGCGAACCAGTCTCGATGGTGAGGTTCAAATCAACCTAACCTTCATCCCTGGTGATGAAGATAAGCGCCTGGCAATGATTGCTAAGGTTAAAGATGAGATCGTAAAGGTTCAGGCTGAGACTTTACAGGAATTGCAAAACGCATTGCTGCTCGTTAATGAAGGGATTAGCAATACGGTGGTGTTCACAGAGGATGACAAAGAACATTAATTGCTAAATAATTCTTTACTTTTATGCCTTTTTAGGTATACTAGAAGAGTGGGTTAGGGGATAACCCACTCGTCAGATGGAGCTACATTCCTAGAGATGATTCTCTTGAAGAGTCTTTCTCTTTAACCTTAGAGAGGTCGATAACATTTCTAATTTCGATTGCGTCAGTATTAAAGATGACACCGAAGTTTTCATCTGGATGCGCCCTAGCTACTGACAGGTCTCCAGGGTTTTGCTCATACTTGCAAACCTCTTCATGAAACACTTTTGAATAAAAATCTACATTTCCATCGGTTCCAATTACTGCAATGGTTTCAGACATGTTTCGGATCATTTGCCACATATTATTGCTTCTTCTCATTGTCTCAAGAACAAAGTGTTCTCTTGATTTGCATGTGGCAAATTCTTCGTAGACAAGATTGCAAGGGTCGATAAAGTTATTAACGTGTTCTTCAGCGGTATCTTTCCAGTAGTCTGGATCATCATATTCATCAGGAGATACATCATCCAAGAAATCTGGTAGAACAGTGTTTAACTCATCGAAAGCTTCACCTTCTGATGGTGCCTCGCCATTTTCTTCCCATTCAGAAGCGAAATTGTAGATTGCTGAAGATATTCTTTCCTCATCATACCCATTAATCTCGTAAACCCTAGAAATAACGTTGTTAATTATTTCAAGCCAAGATTCCGTGTCGATGTAATCTGATTCTAGATCATCAATAAAGCCATTATGCTCTACCTTTAAAACGTACACGTAACCAGGATTTTCTTCATGAGATGCATGTAATGAGGCTTGCTCTGTGTTTACCCCATAGTATGCATAAATACCAGAGCCGTAAATGTCATTATTATTGTTTGAAAAAACAACGTCCTCATCAAGCGCAACTACCATTTTTTTATCGCGTCTAATCCTTCCATTAAACAACTTGAATTCATCAATTTTGTTTGGAGAGCCGTGCGTAAATAGAGATATCATAAATCTTCCAACATTATTATTTATTATTTAATAAATATTTTACCGCATTGAGCAGTCAAATTGGAAGCATTCTTTTATTGATGACTCACCAAACCTATAGATTTAAAAAAATCAGAGATTTTATTTGACATATAAATTCTGAAGTAATAATATCTCCACATCGCCTAAGGATTCCAAAGGATTCTCTTAAGTGATTCAAAAGTGTTTGAAAATGTGTGTTTGTGTTGGGAACAGGAAGGGGTGCCTTCCTGTTCTTTTTTGTGCGTAAAAAACAAAATCGACACAAGTGTCGATAATAACATTGTAGTTGTCGCAAGCGACAACAGTATCATTGTAGCTGATGCGAGCATCAGCAGTAGCGTTAAGATCAAAAAAGCCCACAAGTAAGGATTAACCTTTCGTGGGCTTTTTAATAGAGGATTGAGGGTTTAATTATGCGTTTATAACCTCAACTTCTGTATCTGGCTCTTTATGCTTGTTAACAGAAAATAAAGAAAGTACAGAAACTGAACCAGCAGCAATGACTGAAAAGTCCAATATGGTTTTTAGGCTTCCGCTAACCAACCCAAATGATGAGATTGCGTAAAGCACAAAAGAAAGTGTGAGCGAAGTCAAAATTATCTTTGAAAAAGACATATCAATAAAATTAGGCATAAATATCAATCCTCTAAGCTTGAATACACTCTTTTTATATACCAATAAAAATAGAAAATCAAGCGTTCTTATTAAATTTTACGTAATAAATAGCAAAAAACCACTAACGCGAGCTAACTCAAACGGTTGCATTATATACAGCCATGAATTAAGATGATCAAAAAAGTAATAAACGGAATAAAAAAGATGAATAATAAAATACCTGCTGCTGTAATTACCGCTTCCATAAGCGCAGTTGCATTGGTTGCCGCTCATCAAAAACTAAATATCGAAGAAGATAAAGTAAATAAAGAATCAGTTGATGATCTGGCAGATACAATCGCTCAAATACAGTCCGCAAACGGAAATAATTCAATATTAAATAAAGAACTAGCTAAGTCACTAGCTAATGAAAATGGTGAGTTACTAGGGATTAACATTAATGAAGTTTTAGCCAAATCAGACTGGAGTAGTAAGTACAACCCATATGGTTATTTTGAGGAAACTCACTCAAATGCTGGTGAAAACCCATCTGGCTGTTATACGAACTGTCACAGCAACTGCCACGGAAGTAGAAGCTGGAGATAAAGAAAATGGGCGAAAGCCCATTTTTTTATACCTTGCAAATTAATATCCAACCTTTATAATCCCAAAAAACAAACAATTAAATCAATAAATGAGAACTAATAATGAAAAAGACCATTCTTGCTCTAGCGCTAACAGTCATTTCTCTACCATCCTTAGCAAATGATTTTGTAAACAAAGAAATTGCAGAAGCAACAATTAGAACCTTACCTGGATTGACAGAGTCAGACATTGTATTCGCCAAACATGATAAAGAATCTAACTTTAATGTTGTTAGACTAAAAACTGGTCAGGTTCTTTATGGCGATCAGAATTTAAAGCATTTCATTGTTGGCGATTCTTACTCAAGAAACTCAATCTTAGCTTCTGATGAGATTACAGGTGAGCTGTATAATCACACATCCAGCTTGTATTCCGATTTTCATAAATCAATTTTTGATAACCTGACTGGTTATGGAGTACAAGCAAAATCTAAAGATGAGCTTATCAAAGTTAAAGTATTTTTTGAGCCTCGATGTGGATATTGCAATAAGCTTCATGATAATGAACAAAAGTATCTTGATGCTGGCATTAGTATTGAATACATCCCGTATCCAATTTATGACGGTGAAGAAAAGCTATCATCCAAGGCTCTCGCTTACATGATCTCTGCTGAGACACAAACTGAAAGAAAAGAAAGAATGGAGCTTATGATCAAGAAGTTCCATGAGAACATGCAGAAACCCGATATAGCCGAATACGTAAAAGATGTCGATTTATCTATCCTACAAACCCATATCAAAGACATTTCAAATCTGGCAATTGAAGGTACTCCTTACATTCTTGGTGAAAACGGTATAGCAATACCAGGTTACGCTGAACCAGAAGATATCATTCGAGCCATGATGAAGTAAAAAAACCCCGACATTGTGTCGGGGTTTTTATTATTTTCTTTTTCTCATCAAGGCAAATCCAAGCAACCCTAATAAAGATAACGTTGAACTACTACCACCACTCTTAGAAGAGTCAATTAGCCCAGAATATTCAGGTTCATCTTCAGCTTCATCAGAATTGATAAACGGGTCAACATTAAAGTCATAGCTTACATTTTGAATACTTGTTACATCGTACCCATTGAAACCTGACAATGAATCAACAGCCTGGTTTATCCAATCATAGTAATGACTGATTTTCGTAAACCCACCGTGCTCATTATCATTTTTCATTATGCATTTTTTATCAATCTTGGTAACACTAACGTAAGAAGTAACACCAACCAATCTAAGTCCAAAGTCTGCATCAGCTACATTGTCTTTATCTTTCCAAACTAAAGGACCACCGCTATCACCACTACAAATAGCGTAATTAACTTCTACATCAGGAGATTTAGTGCAGATAATATCATCTGAATTTCCACCTCCAGCTTTCATATCTTCGCAATATGTTCGACTGACACCTGTTAGCATAACTCTATTCAAAACATCAGATACATCGTTCTCATCAAGACCATATCCACTAGCTAAAAGGTTTCCAGTATTAGCACCATTATGCGCATAAAGAGTATCGAATTCAGTCATCATACTCGTAACACTGGATTCATCTGCCACCTTAATTTTTTTAGCATTGAGTAACTGATCTTCGGCATAGATAACAGCAATATCGTTTTTATTTTCAATATTACCATCCCACAAATCATCTATAGCAACATCTTTAGGGTAAACACTAAAAATCTTCTCTACTGGCGCTTCTGGGTCTTCAAAATCTAGGTATGTAACATACGCCTGAGTAAAATTCATTGCTCCAACATTCTCAAGACAATGCGCTGCTGTTAGAAGAACACTACTGTCAAGAATACTCGCTCCACACAAAGAATGCTGTACGAGATTACCATCGGTTCTTTCAATAATTAACTTCGCCTGATATGGGACTTCAGCAAGCTGACTCTTTAATCCATTATGTATTTGAGGTTTGAAATCTGTAGTATCTGCATTTGCACTCAAAGCCAAGAATCCAAGTGACAGAGCTACGATATTTTTCTTAATCATTTTATTCATTCACGCTTTTATTAAATTTAATGCGCAATATAAAACAAGCCTATTAATTATTCAATTAAAAAAGGAGCTTTCGCTCCTATATACTAAACTCTTCCCTAAAATCACGTCTAAACAACACACCTATAGAGTCTTTGTGAACTCCAAAGTCCTGATTTATTCGCCCATGACTACGCAAAATATCATCTACCGACTTCACATCAGATACATCAACTAGTTTATTGTTCAAATCATTATCAAGAGACTTAAAAAGCACAAACTTGCCATTTGACTTCGCTTGATAATACACTGTGAACAAGTCATTGAAAGACATCCCGTCAACCAATACTGCAAATCCATCACATGCTTGATTCCAAGAAGACATCTTCGTTCTCATTTTTATCGCCAATTCGGGTTTAAAAATTTGATGATGAAGCATCTCAGGCATAAGCGGAGCATGTTCTGTTTCCAACAGTAATTTTCTCATAAAGACGCGATCTTCAATCTTGAAATATTTTTCTTGAAACCCTGCTTTCTCTATAGCCTCAATATCTAAGAAACTATCAATTCTAAACCTTGTGTAATCACCAAAAGAACCGACTGGCAATGCGATATCCTTAAGCTTCTCAATGTTTGACACAATAAATTTTAAAGCATCATCGGGATTTACAGTTAAAGAGTTTGCATAATCAATAAACTGCTGAACCTTTTTATCCTTTGATAAACACCTAAACTCGACAGGTATCCCATTATCGATTGCATGAACAAACCCCTCCCTCATTCCTTCAGTAAAACCTCTATCTAGATAGTAGATCTTCCTGTTCGCTTTTTTATGAATGGCAAAGCTCCTACCGAGACCAAGGCTTCTTTCACTAGTATCCTCATCATTAATAATTTTAGGATATATTAGATGAAGACACTGAGGGTTTTCATTGTGATTGATAAGAGAATCTCGTACACACGCCTTAGTAAACTCTGAGTTATACTCGATGTTTCCTGCATAAGGAGTCTCGATAATGACCTTGTTATCAATATCGCTAAAGCTTAAATCGTTGTATGTGTTTTTAGTTAATTGTCGTATAAACATTTTAAATTTGATTTTTTTTATTCTTTATATAAAATTGTACCACATCAAAAATCAAACAATAGAAGAAAAAACATGAACGATAAAAAAACCAACAAACTTGCCATTGCTGCATTTGTAGCTGCTGCTGCATTCACAGGCGCTGGATACTACGTACAAAGCACAATAGATACTCAAGACCCAACTTCAAGCGTAAGCGTTGAACAAGATGGTAAATACCAATTAGGTAAGCACTACTTGAAGCTTGATAAATCCTACCCTGAGTATAAAGGCAAAGTAGTAGAATACATTAACTACCTATGCGTACACTGTAACTCAGTAGTTCCTAAAGTTAAAAGCTTCGATGAAGGTAAGGATGTTGTAGAAGTTCTTCATATTGGCTCACCAGGCAACAACTTCCTAGAAAAATTATTCTTTGCCATCGAAGATATGGGTAGGGAAGATATTCATACTCTTATTCAAGAAAAAGCTGTAAACGGCAAGCTCGCAAACGAAGATCAATTCATTTCTTTTGTAGTGTCTCAAGGCATCAAAAAAGAAGAACTTTTAAGCAAAATGGAATCAAAGTCAGTATCTGAAAAGATTAAGAAAGCAAATGCAATGGCATTTGAATCAGGTATCTCAGGCACACCATCGTTTATCATTGATGGGCAATACGTATTGAACATTGGTGAGATTAGCAGTTGGGACATGGCATTCGATGTCATGGAAGAAATCTACAATAAAGAAATGAAGTAATAAAAAACTCCCCTACAGAGGTAGGGGAGTTCCAAACTTACCTTTTGCCAGAATAGCCTCATCTTTTAAAACATAACCCACCTCGTCAGAAACAATAGAAAGCCTTTCTTTTCTATCAGAAACATAAAATGAAAACAGAACTTTCAATTCACCCCTGATTTTAACTATTAACTTACCTGTGAATGGAATGTTTTTAATTCTGATGAGACAGTTATCAGCCGATATGATTTTAGTGCTAACCAAATCAACATCACCGCTGAAGTCGAAAAAATCATCCTTCCTAACAGAAATGAACTCATCAACGATTTCCTCAATAGAACGGCTAGCAACCATACTAGCTTCAACTAAAAATGACATATCGCATGGAACATCACTGGTCATAATCTTCAAACCATGACTGAAATCTACAAGATTGGATATGTCCTCATCAACGAGAAACCCACTGTCATGACAATCTTTGCAATATGCTCCAACAACGTTGATATCATCTTCATCAAACCCAAAATGTTTATTGAATGATACTAGCTGCTTAACAGCGTTAGTGTAATTCGTAAATTCATTTAAATTCATTAGTCAAATCCCATAAGAAGATCAATCACTGAATCATTATCAAGAGTTAATAACGCTTCTTTCATAATCTCAGAATACTTTTTATCAAAAACAAATTTAGAGACGAAACAATTCTTAACACGATCAATATTATCTTTAGTTGCTTCATGTCCTGATCGGCTCACAGAAGTCTGGAAATATGATTCTGGAATTTTCAGTATCAAATCACCCATAACTTTCTTATGACCAAAGATTTTGTTTGCATCACCACCCACTGCAAATGACTCAATAAGAGAATCAACACTCATGCTTGGTGAGAAGCTTGAATTAATGTAGTGCGAGAAGTTATCGATAAAGATAGCTGATTTTTTTATGGACTCAACTGAAGCACCAGAATGACCGTTCTCAATCATTACTGAGATATACTTCTTGTATAGTTTATTCTTATCGATAACCACTTCAATATCAGATGCAGTATCAGCTTGAAAAGCTGAGTTACTTACGTGATTGGAAGGATTTACTGCTTGACCAAAATGACCAGAACTAAAGCTTGGTTCACCTTGCGGCTGAAAGAAAACATCATCATCCTCGTCCAACTCAGCCCTAATCAGCTCTAAACGCTTATCCTGCTCAGATACAGAATTGTCCTGAGTCATTTCTAAAGTTGAATTCTGTGACAAATCTTCAATCGGAGTTGTAGATGGAGAAGTAGATTCAAAGTTTAAAGATTTTTGATTTTCATCAGAAAGCCTTGCCTGTTCTTCCAAAGCTAGTTCATGTTCATTCGCTAGTTCTGAGCAGACGAACTCAATGAAACTCTCATCCTCACGACTAGGGGTTTCCAGTCGAATATCTGAAAGTTTGAAAAGGGCATGATTGATCTTTTCCAGACCATGTTGGCAGGAAACAGTTTCTTTCGAATAGAGAAGTGCATCCTCGACAGCGTCAAGGAAATCATTAAATTTATTAATTTTCATTTTGTGTTTGTGTTTTTTGTGTTTTGTGTGTTGCAAGAGTTTACACAGAACAATCCATGAAGATCAATAAAAATTTTCTATGTTGTCCGAGTATTTCCTGAATAAAGGAATATTAATTTATTAATATCCAAAAACTCTCAGTGTTGTCCGAGTATTTCCTGTGTATTAGTATTTTAAATTAATTATTAAACACCTTCGGTGAGTTTACGATTACTTTGAGTTTCTCTAACTTGATAATTCTAGTCTTACTCAATGATCAAATAACAAGAAAATTGATCTTCCAAGATACTTGTATCTTGGTTTAATTATAAATTTATTATTAATAATATTTATTATTATAGTAATTTTAATTGAATAGTTAATGTTTTTTATTATATAAATATTAAAACATAGTAATTATAAATATATTATTAATATTATATATAGATAATCATATAAATTGTTTTCAAACTATAGTCAACTGTTTTTTTTGAAAGATAAAAAAACTTGATTTAGTTAAATTTCTAGTGTAGATTTCGAATCCAACATAAAAAACACATAGGTATTCAAACATGTCAAAACAAGCAAAAAACACTGATAAGTCAAAAGCTTTAGAATCTGCACTTTCTCAAATTGAAAAACAGTTTGGTAAAGGTTCGATTATGCGACTTGGCGATAACCGAACTATGGATATCGAAACCGTCCCAACTGGCTCTCTTGCGCTGGATATTGCATTGGGTGCAGGCGGTCTTCCTATGGGTCGTATCGTTGAGATTTATGGACCTGAAAGTTCAGGTAAAACGACTCTAACTCTTGAATTGGTTGCTCAAGCTCAAAAGCTTGGTAAAACCTGTGCGTTTATCGATGCTGAACACGCTCTAGATCCCGTATACGCTAGAAAGTTGGGTGTTGATATTAACTCACTTCTAGTCTCACAACCTGATACAGGTGAGCAAGCACTTGAGATCTGTGATGCTCTAGCTCGCTCAGGGGCAGTTGACTTAATGATTGTTGACTCTGTTGCCGCATTGACACCTAAAGCCGAAATTGAAGGTGAGATGGGTGATAGTCATATGGGTCTTCAGGCGCGTATGCTTTCTCAGGCTATGCGCAAGCTTACTGGTAACTTGAAACAATCAAACTGCATGTGTGTTTTCATTAACCAAATCCGAATGAAAATTGGCGTTATGTTCGGTAATCCCGAGACAACGACAGGCGGGAACGCATTAAAATTCTACGCTTCAGTCCGTCTTGATATTCGTCGCACAGGCGCTATCAAATCAGGCGATGAAGTTGTTGGTAACGAAACTAGAATCAAAGTGGTTAAGAACAAAATCGCTGCTCCATTCAAAGAAGCAAATACTCAAATCATGTATGGCAAAGGATTTAACCGCACAGGTGAGATTCTTGACCTATCAGTCAAAAACGGTCTAATTGACAAGTCTGGTGCATGGTTCTCAATGAACGGCAATCAAATTGGTCAGGGTCGTGAAAAGGCATGTGCTGAACTAGAGCGCTTAGGTATTCTTGAAGAGCTGTACACTAAGATTATGGAGATTCATAAGTCTAGTGTTTCTGAAGACTCTGCTAACGCAGAAGAAGCGATTCTTGAAACAGAAGAGTAAAAACAATGCCAGCGTGTAAGAATATTGATGAAAAATACTTACGCGATTTATCTTGGGGGATCGTGGTTAGAATCCCCCAGATTGATATCGAGAAAAACTTCCATTACAGAAAATATGGCTCGATTAAAAACACAAGAAATGAAGCAATAAAGTTTAGAGATGAAATCTATAAAAAGCACTTTGGTAGATCAATCTCGAAAAGAACATTTCATACTAAAAAGCGCAAGTCCAAGAAAAACACAAAACTTCCAGAACTAGAGCCAGGTCTATCTTATGGCTACAGCCGAGGAAAGCTCCTTTATGTTGTACTTACCTATTCAGAAGATCCAGAAAAGCCTGCACAGAAGATTAGGTTTAACATTAAGAAACTTGGCTTGGAATCAGCAATAGATCAGGCAAAAACTGAATTATCAAAAAAAAGAGGCTAAGCCTCTTTTTCCATTTCCGATCTCAAAAACTTATGCCTACTGAAGCAGAGAAGACATTACCTCTAAGCCAATCACCTTTTTACCAATCAATCATATCCTACTTAATAAAAATTTATTGAATCACTGTGTTACCAAAGCATAATAAAGCTAATAAGGTAGGAAATAACGAAGAATGACAATTAAAAAGAAGAATAAAAAATATTTGTTTTGATATTTACTTTGATTAAAAAACATGTTATAACTATTATAACTGTTATAACTATTATAAAGTTATAATTCTAATATAAGGATAGAACTTTCAAAAACGAAGTTCTTATGAAAACCAAGTCAAAAATACCTCAAAATTCTTCTGCCACTACTGGCACTTTAACTGCCAGCACTGGCACTTCCTCTGCCAACCTTGGCATATTCACTGCCAACCTTGGCAAAACAATGTGCCAGTAAGATTTACCCTTTATTTTTCCATGCAAAAGTCGAGTGTCTAAAAAGTTGAATTGGGCAAAGGTGCAAAGCCTTGGTAAAAAGCTAGATTTTGCAATCAAATTAAGCGCAATATAGAGTTCCATCCATTAAAATGATTAAAAAACTCTCTCAAATTTGTTGAGAGAGTTTTTTATTGGTGATATTATTCACGAAATTAAGAATAAAAAATAAAGAAGCATATAAAAATGAACGATATGAGCGAAAAGATAAAAAAGTTTGAGTCAATGGTTGATGAGGAATCAGCTTTAATTGACTTAAATTCTGGAAAAGAGTTTATTACTCACTTGCGTAAATATCGTCTGCTTGTCTTTGCATTCACTGTTTCTTGTTACTTAGTAATTGTACTTCTTATGTATAGTGGCTTTAAGCTTTACGGTGCATTTGATGAGGATTACTACATATCAACTTATAGTGGTCACACACAAAAAATTTATCAATGTGAAAAGAGCAAGTGTAGTGCTAAAGGTTTAGTAGAGGAATAAAAATGAATAATAAAACACCTAAAAAAAGTAAACCTGTAAAACAAGTAGCTGTAGCTGAAAGGCGTGAGTTCTACAAAGATGCTCACGCTTCACTTGTTAAGCTGGCTGTAACATCTGTAGTTTGTTTGGTTGTTTCTGTGGGTCTAGCGATTTATTCCCATTCAAGCACAACCAAGAACGTATACTTCGCGGCTACCGATGATGGACGAATGGTTAAAATGGTTGCCCTAAACACACCAAACCAAAAAGACGCAAACGTATCTGCATGGGTGCAAGAAGCAATCATAGAAACTTTCGATATGAACTTTCACAACATGAAAAGTCAGATCGCAAAATCATCTATGAAGTGGTTCACTCAGTCTGGTGGTGAAGCGCTAGTTCAAAGTCTAGATAGCGAAGGCTACTTTGACACAATCATCCGAAACAAACTGATTGTTGCATTTGCGCCAACACACACTCCTGTAATAACCAAGAAGTTTTACAACTCTTCTACAGGAAAGTACACCTGGCATTTGCAAATGGAAGGTTTACTAACATACCGCACACAAACCAAGGTATATAGCGACACAGTAGTGTTTGCCATAGAAGTAGAACGAATCAGCTTAAGAGAAGACCCTAAAGGAATGGGAATCTCAAAAATCATATTAAGAAAAAAATAAGAAAGGCGAATAAATAATGAAGACTAAATTAGGTATTCTTGCACTCTCTGTAACAACAGCTTTTGGAGCGAATGCAAACACTCAAAATACTGAACAAAGTCAGCCACCAGCGCCTGTTCAATATCAAGAACAAACAATTACGTTCAAGAATGATCAGGGTTTTATGATGGCTTCAGATTTTACTCCTGAAGAACTTCAGTTATTAAGACAAAAAAAAGACGTTTTGATCAAGTATCTTTATGAGCAAGAGCAGTTAGAAAAACTTCGTTCAGTATTAAAAGAAGAAGAGCGAAGAAAAAACTGGGAATCGACCAAAGAATCGTCTTACCCATTAACTCCGCAAGAAGTTATTGAGCTAAGAAAACTATCAAAGAATATTGAAGAATCCCAAAACAAGCCTCTTCAAAATATTAAAAACCAAATTAGAACAGTGAATCTCGATGTTGGCGCATCAGAACCAGTAACTATTAATGTTGTAAAAGGCTTAGCTTCTTCTGTTGTATTTTATGATGAGACTGGCGCTCCTTGGCCTATCGAAGGTGAAATCATTGGAGATGTTACAGCATTTAAAAGACATAAGATTGGTGACAGACAAAACATCGCTGGCTTTGAGGTTATGAGAAACTTTGCTGAGTCAAACGCTCTTATTCATCTTAAGGGCTTGGATGTAAGTATTGTTATTCGATTGGTAGGTAGCGATACAGTTAATGATTCACGTCTATCAGTACGAATTCCTAAACCAGGACCACACGCAAAATTGATTCCAGTAGCCACTCAGACGGTTGGTGTAAATGACCCGCTACTTGTAAGTGTTGCTAATGGTGAGTTTATTCAAAACTCAAAGCGCTACGAAATCGAAGGTGTTGAAGCTACAGCATTCTTCAAAGATGGATACTTGTACATCCGAAGCAAACATCAATTAGTTATACCATTACCAAAAGAAGCTCAAACAACACCTTCTGGTTACTTGGTATATAAAGTGCCAGCAACAGAAGATTTCTTATTCCTCGTAGATGGTGAAATGATTGAAGCTTCAATTAAAGAATCTTTTGATGTGAAAATTAAACATAAAAGCAGCTTATTTAAATAATAAAGGCAATAAAGATGGCTAAGAAAAAAGGTTTGTTTAAAGATATACCGTTACCAGTAAAAGTATCTTTAGTCGCGTGTGCAGTAGCAATGGGGTTGGGTACAGCATTAATGTTCTCTCTCCCTTCTAATAACGCAATGCTGAATACAGATAACGGTGAAGTAAAGATTACTGCAACACCAAGCACCAGTCAGATAGAGACTGCTGCTGAGTCTGGTCAGCAATCTGAAATTATCAATAAAATTTATGAAGAAGAAAAGAAGGACAAGCTTAATGAAGCTGTAAATGGCAAAGCATCCTACTTAGAATCGCTAAAGCTCAAAAATGAAGAAAAAATGACTGATAAAATGGATCAGCGTGAAAAGGAAATTGAGCAAAAAGCAAATATAGATGCTGTTTTAGGTTTAGATACTCGTGTCCAAGAGGCAAGAAAGAAAGAAGAGGTTCGTCAAGACCGCAGAAATCTAAATAATCAAAATCAACAAGTGCAACAGGTTCAACAACCATTAGTGCCTACCATCCCACTATTTGATAGAGATGCATTCCTTGCACAAGAGACAGGTAAGCTGACCGAGATTAAGCAACTAAGAATGGCAACTTCACAGAACATTGTTAGCAATGGCATTGCTGGAAATACCTCTTCTACTGTAACTGCTAACTATACTCAAACTGGTTCATCATCTGGTAGTTCAAGAGGAAATCAAAATACTGGTGAAGCCGCGCCAATCGCAGATTTCTTGACGGATGGTTCTCGACTAAAAGATGTGAACGAAAGAGCGAAGCAATATCAGGTAGCTCAACTCGATGAGTTGAGAAAAGCAAGTAATAGCGCTGCTGGTCGTCCTACTCAACAAGGTAAAGTAACTAGTAGTGCTGGCGTAACGACAAATTCAACTATCCAGGATTTAGCTAACCCTATGGGATTTGCCGATACAAGCTCTATGGCTTATGTAACACCTGGCACCATCTATTACGCGATTTTAGAAATTGGCGTAAATACAGATGAGCTTTCTTATGTTCGCTCAATTATCATTCAAGAGGGACCTTTGAAAGGAGGTGTTCTGTTGGGTATGCCTGAGAGAAGAGGCGAGAAAGCTGTAATCATGTTTAATAAGCTAGCTCTGAACGGTAAAGATTACAGTATTAATGCTGTAGCACTAGACCTAGAGACTATGCGTTCAGGTATTGCTGATAATGTAGATCGACATACGTTTGAGCGATACATGAAGCTAATGGGCGCTGCATTTATTAGTGGCTATGCTGACTCATTGGCTGGCTCAACAACTAAAACTTACAGCGATGGTACAACAGAAACCATTACTGAAAGACTGCCAGATGCTGATGACCAAATCGCTTATGCGATTGGTAGAGCGGGTGAAAAACTTGTTCCTATTTTTGAGCGCGAGTTTGATAGAGAACCAACTGTTGAGGTTGACTCAAATAGAGAAATTGCAATCATGCTTTTAAACGGGATTCAGGTTGAAGAGCAATAATAAAAAACGAGGCAGTAGCCTCGTTTTTTATTACTCAAACAAATAGATACATCAGATAAGAATTTCCATTAACATGAATACCTATGAAAAATCTTGCCTAATGTTCTGATTTGATTTAATTTATGTTAAAACAAATTCGCAATAATGCGTTTTACCAATAATAACAACTATTAGTTAAAGCATTGAATAAAATACATAGATGTCATGTAGGTTAGTACCATCTGCATGATGTTTTTTATGTTGAATAATAAACAGATTAATGTTATCTTTGCGCAAAATTAAACTAAAATAAATTCAAGAGAATTAAAATATGGCTAAAGAATTAGACGATACTTTGGATGATCAGCTAGACATTAATGAGTTGGAAGATGATGAGCTGCAAGATGACGAGCTTGGAAATGCGTATTCCACTGAAGAAGATCCATACAGCGACGATGAAGAAGATGAAGATGAAGAAGACTTAACTCCACCAAAGACTGGTTTGAGTCCAATCATGAAGGGCATCCTAGCTTTCACTGGTGTTGCTGTTGCAATCGGTACGGCTGGCATTGCATACCTTACAATCGCTGGCGGAAGCGCTCCAGCTCCTGTACAAAATACAGCAATGAGCGTTGCAGACACCGTAGCACCAGATGCTAGAGATAACATGGCTCAAGCATTGAATGAGGCAAAAGCAACTCCTGTACTACCTGCTTCAGTTAATACTGGTAATGACCTACAGATTGATGGTTTAAGCACTCCTGAACAAATCGTTCAGAATTCTGGTGCTTCAGTAAGTCAAGGCTCTGTTGTTTCCGATTTTGATTTATCTTCAAATGTTAAACCTGAAGTTCAAGTTCAACCTAATGCATCCACTGGCATGACCAAAGAAGAAATGGATAAATTTAAGGAAGATCTTGAGCGCGAACTTGAAGAAAAATATTTAGCAAAATTCAAGACTATGTCAAGCAGCATCAAATCTGATCTTGAAAGTGAGCTAACGAAGAAAATTGCAGACTCAAGCTCGCAGAATGCTGAAATCGTTAAGCTTAGAAAAGAGATTCAAGAACTTAAAGATAGCAAGCTGAAACTTTCTGATAATGAAGAAATCAAGAAGATCTACGAAGAGCTTGAAACTAAGCTATCTGTTGTTCGCCTTAGTGAAGAAGAGAAAGATGAGCTTTTAGATGGCAGAAAACGTCTTCAGGGATTCATGGTTCTTACAGCTAGCCTAGATGGTGAGATGTCTATCGTAAGAACGCCAAGTGACCGAGTGAACGTTTTCTTTAAAGGTGAAATCTTTAATAATGCGGGTGACTACGTAAAAGTTACAAATGTGACTGATGGTGGATACTTAGTTCTTGTTGGCGACAATTACTTCATTGATGAAACCTATGTAGAGCGCTCTAAAGTAAAAACCACAAAGGTTAATCGCCCTGCAAAGAAACAGCAAACCTCTCAGAAACCAAAAGTAGAAGAGAAGAAAGCTGCTGAAAAGCAAGCAAAGGTTAAGCCAACTGAAATTGATAGTCGTGCATACCGCGCTCAAGAAATTAATGGTAAAAAAGTTGCTGTTGGTTGGGTTAAGAGCGGTGAGTACTCACAAGGTTACTTAGTAGCAAGCCCTTCAGGTGATTGGACACCAGTTAAAATTGGTGATGAACTAAAAGGTCTTGGTCGTGTAACTGGTGAAGACTTTGATGGAAATCTAATTGTTGGTAACTTTGTAGTGTTAGCTGCTGAATAACAACACGAAACTTAAGAAAATTTAAAGCCACCGATTCAGGTGGCTTTTTTATGTTTGATAAAAATAACACGCAGGTTTATAATCCGAAATAAAAAAGAATATTATTAAATTATGAAGATTAGAGAAATAATACTATCAGTCAAAAGAAGCACTTTTCGTGTTGATGATCCATTTTCTGATGAGAGCAATCCAGAGTTCAAGAAAAATAGAAAGATCGTGTTAGAGCGCGATGGATTTTCTTGTCAATGCTGTGGTTTTAAAGCTGAAAAGTTTCAGGATGTTCACCATATTGATGACAACCACAACAACAATAAAGAAGAAAACCTTATTACCGTATGCCCACTCTGCCACATGTGTCACCACTTAGGTCATGCTGGCGCGAAAGAGATGGGGGATTTAATTCATATTGATCCTAAGCACGGTTTAACTCAAGCATCACTTAACTCTTTAGTAAGATTTTTATGGTTAGCTGAGGGTTCATCAAATAAGGAATTCGCTCAAAATGCAGTATCTTTGTATAACCGCCTACATCTACTTTCAGTAAATGCAAAGAGAGTAATTGGAACGAGCAAGCCTGAATTGCTTGCCAGACACCTCCTTAGCTTAAGCGAGCGTGATTATGGTAAAAGGAAAGAGAAGCTTGAAGGTATTTATTTCCTTCCGTCCAAGTCTGGGTTTACAAGGCAGTTGGAATATTGGCGTAAACTTTATGATAAAAACAACCCGCCAGATAAATGGATTGATAACGCTTCGGCAAGATTACTTAAATGGTTTGAGAATGAACATGGTGATGCTGATACCGATAATGCGGTAGCGAGCTACCTGAACAGTAAGAGGGTATAATTTTGAAAATTGGTGTTTGCTGGTTTGATGAAACCAAAGTAGGTAGTTCAGGATGGTGTTCGGTAGCTGGTAGCCAATCAAGACGAATTACAGGTATTAGTGAGCTTGAAAGCAGTGTTTTCTGGGTTACTAATTTAAATTATTTTGAATACAAAAACCTAAACTTGGTTAGAACTCCCAACATAGTAGATGAGCAATTCTTTAGAAGTAAGCTATCTGTTTTAGCTCAAGAAATTGGAACGAATGAAACTCCTGATGTTTTATGCCAAAAATTATCTTCAATACTTCACGGAGTCCATTTGTTGGGTATAACCAACCTTGGGATGAGTGACAACAGCTTAGCTAGTTACAGATACACTAATGCTATGCAAAGTGTTTTGCTAAAACAAGAGTGGAGAAGTCAGCCCAAAGGGAACCAAGCGAGCATGATCATTGAGGCGATAAAGCAATCCACTCAAGAAAATCAGGCGATGACTGGAAAGTTTGTTCCAAAAGGAAGTAAGGCTACTCAGTTTATATTTCCAAGAGGCTCATATGCTAAATGGATTCTGTCTCAGAAGTATCCATTAAACAACAATTGGCGACCTTTAAACTTCAAGGAAAATAAAGAAACAATTATTGGATTTGAAGATGGCTCTAAAATACGCGGTACAGATGCTGTCATTGATAAGCTTAAAAATATTTCTGAAACAAACGCGGGGATATTAAAGGTATCGGTGCTGAGTACTGATGAGTCATATGTAAACCACTCGAAATTTGGAGCTGGAGCAAACAATATGATCAGATGTTGGGCAACTATTCCAGAAATAATTGAGATATCGAAGTATTCAAAGGTATCAATTATGAACGGATTCCATACTGAATCTGGTCATTTAGATCTGCCAGAAATATTAATTCCAGATGAAAGTGAATATTCTCTTTCTAAAGGTTTGCTTCTGGAAAATGCTTGGGTAGCTTTATCGTCACCTTTATATGTCAAAGGGTACAATAACGTAAGTGCTATAGGTGCTTACATGAGAGCCTATGATCGTATTATGTGTGGCAGAGCAGCGGCTTCATTTTCTAGACACGGATTTGTAATAGGATCCTATGGAACAGGAAGAATCGTCTCATATGTTAAAAGCGGTGAAGAGCATGTCGCTAAAGAACTTGCATTTAAAAATAAGCTTCTTCCTTTAATGAGGTTCATGGGTGAGTAATTATGAGTAAACTATTTGAAACGGATGGAATTCCTGAAGATTTTAACGAACTTCTCTCTTTAGATTTTTATTACCAAGTATGCAATCTCAATCAAAATGGAGTGATGGATAAAGAGGTCGTTATCGAACTTAATAACACTATCTTCGCTCCAGAGCATGAAAGAAGACAAAGATTGATACAAATAATCACTAAACAAGAAAACCAAGCTCAAAAAATTGAAAGCGAAGAAGAAATCCAGTATATTTAATCAATAAAAAATATATCAATAAATTAATTAAATAAAGAATAAATATTATGAGTTTACTATCAAATCTATTTAGCGCATTTAAAGCAGGAGTTTATGACTACTGTGAACTAGAAGCGCCGTATTTCGATAGCAAGCATAAAGGGATTTGGGCTACCAGAGATGGTGGCTTAATCTCTATGTACGAGCTTAAAGGTTCGTACAAGATGCTTGGCAAACATGGATTTAAAGACATACTTAGTGTGTTGACTGACGAGCTTTCAAAGAAACTTAAAGATCCAGGTCATGTTATTGAGTTTGTGTTTATTCGAGATCCTGAGCAATCGAAAGACATCGTAAGAAAGCAGCTAGAACCTATTCGTTCAACCATGAAGAGACTTCAATTAGATCTTGAAGGTTTAATTAATGAACGCGAAAAAGTCCTGTCTGAATCGTTAGTTTTTGAGAAATGTTTAATTACCATCAAGACGACACCTGCCGCACTTAGCCGCGCTCAAACAAAAGCAGCTTTAGATGCTCGTAGTGAAAAAGCGAAAGAAGTAGGCGTTAAGCCTGGTAAGTATGGTCAATCACCTTTCGTTGGCTTGGATGCTTTAAGGATTCCTCATATTGGTGTTTGTGACTCTGTAATTGGCACTTTAAAAACACAGTGTGTTATTGAGCAGTTTGACCACCACGAATTCATTACTGAGATAAAAAAGCAAGTTGAGCCTTACTCAACTAGTACGGATTGGAAACCTTCTCTCTTGGGTGACAAGATTAGTGCTAAGTTAGTAAGGGAAGTAGACCAAGAAGCTGATCTTAGCCATCTTAGTAATGCAGATATTGCTTTTCAGATTTTTGGCAGAAAACCTCAACACGCTGATGAAGACTATTCTTCAGTTAAGCATGACAATGTGTACTATGCACCGCTGATGATTGAAAGCTGCCAAGATAAACCAACAATGTTTGGCGCTCTTTTTGATAACATTCCAAAAGAGATTCCTTGGCGTTTAAATTTAACAATAAAAACTGGTCATGACACAATTGTTAGTAAATTGGGTAGCAAAAGAGCATTTGCTGGATTCTTGCAGTTTTCGAACTCCAATAACAAGCTGATAAAAGATGCTGCTGAAGAGCTGATAGATAGAGCTATCAACAACACTCTAGTTTCATGTCAGGTATCAATGTGTACTTGGTCTAGAGATTACAATGAGTTAATCGAAAGAAAAGAAATCATCAATCAGCAGCTACAGAAGTGGGGTAGTTTAGATGTTATTGATGAACTAGGCGATCCAATTGAATCATGGATTGGGACTTTGCCAGCTTTATCCACCAATAAGATTGCGGCTGCATTCCCGCTTCCTGTTTGGGATGTTCTATACATGCTGCCGCTTACAAGACCTTACAGCCCTTGGGAACAAGGCTCAATGATCTTTGGTACTCATGATGGAAAAATTTATCCTCAAACGGCTGGCAGTGCCATTCAGAAGAATACTTCAGAGCTAACTTACGCACCACCTGGTAGCGGTAAAAGTTTTAAGCTTTCAGCTCTTAATATGGCTCTAATCCTAAAGCCTGGTAATACAAAGCTACCAAGACTGAAAATCATCGATATCGGTTTCTCTTCTAGAGCATTCGTTGAGATGATACAAGATGCATTGCCTGAACATCTTAAATATCAAGCTCAAGCAATTACGCTTGAGAATAGAGCGGATAGAGCCATAAACTTCTTCTTTACTCCGCTAGGTAATAGACATCCATTAACAGTAGATAAGCAAGCGCAGGCGAACATTCTTGAGTTGCTTTTGACACCAGCAGGTACTAAAGGAACCATTCCTCGCTTACCTGAGGTCTGTTCAGCCCTAATTGATGCCGCATATACATACAGACAGGATGAAAACACTCCTAACCTGTATGAGCCTGGTATGAGCGATATGGTTGATGAAAAACTTGACCAATATGGGATCGAGGCTACAGAGGACACAAGTTGGTGGAGTCTTGTTGATAGATTCTTTAAGCGTAATGAAATTGAAGCCGCTTCGAAATGCCAATCCTTCGCTATGCCTCTACTTTCTGATCTTACTTCACTAGTACAGGATTCAGAAATTAAGGGTATTTACGGGGATGCATTAATCGAGGGTGAAAAACTATTAAGTCTTGTTTCTCAGATGATTACATCATCACTTAAAGACTTTCCTGTTCTTACACAACCATCGGCTATTGATGTTTCTTCTGCACGAATCTTATCAATCGACTTGCAGAACGTAGCTAAGAAAGGTGGTGCTCAGGCTAACAAACAAGCCGCATTAATGTTCTTGTTAGCAAGAACGGTGGCGTGTAATGACTTTTATGTAGTAGAAGACACGTTAGTCGAAATTAACCCTGATTACTATGACTACCATAGAAAGAAAATTGAAGAAGAAGATGGTATTCCTAAAAAATTAGCAATGGACGAATTCCATCGAACCAGAGGTTTTGATCAGGTACGCTCTCAAGCAGAACAGGATATTCGTGAAGGACGAAAATACGGCGTAATCGTTAGCTTGCTGAGCCAAAGCTTGGAAGATTTCGACAAGAGCATGATCGAATTCGCGACAAGTATCTTTGTTATGGCAAAAGGTATCTCAAGTGAAGTTCAAAAATCTATCGTTGATAAATTGAGTCCAACTGCGGATTCAATGGTTGGATTCCGTAACTTTGTAAGAGGACCAGGTAAGGAAGGTTCAACTTTCTTGTATATTGCTGATGTTGACGAGACAGATGGTGTAGAGCAAATTCTGAGACTAAAGCTAGGTGCGGAAGAAGTTTGGGCGTATTCAACAACCCCTGACGATGTCGCTTTACGAAGAAGACTAGTTAGAAAGATCGGACTACATTCTTCACTAAGAATTCTAGCAAAAGAGTTCCCATCAGGCAGTGCGAAGAAATATATTGAATCGTTAAAAAACCAAGCTCAAGATGTTGAAGAAGAGTCAGTAATAGCCCAAATAGCAGACAGGCTCATACAACAAAACGCAAGCATCGTTTAATGTAAAGTCCCGCTATGCGGGCTTTACTATGTTGATTTTTTATTTAATTAAGTATATATTTAACCTCAAATAAAATTAACAATAAACACAATCAAACATAAGTGATTAATAAAATGAAGATAAATAAAAGTTTAATCTTTTTGGGAGTGTTGGCAACTACTGGTTGTTCATCTATAGCTGCGAATAACCCTAATGAAGATATTTCACTTGCCAATAGCAAAGCATTAGAAACATTAATGAACGTGTCTATTGAAGCTCGTGATGAACTTAGACTGATTGCAAAAATGCAAGAAGCTAAATCCTTAGAGTCTTTGACGGATGAGCAACATAAGCAAAAAGAAGCTCAAGCTCTAGCTGTGCCACCTGGTTTTGAGTCTGTGGTTGAATTTGGTATTACGGATCGAGCATCAGTAGTAACAAGAGCCTTAGCTAAAATGGCTGGGTACACATACAAAGAATACGGAAAGCCTCTAGGAACATTCCAAGAACCTTGGGTGAAAATCCCTAAAGCGACCAAACCTCTTTCTGAATTCCTCAGAGAAGTTGGTATGCAAACAGGTAATAATGTTCGAATCGAAGTATATCCAGATGCTAAATTAATTAGATACGTGTATAAAAACGTAGAGTAATAGGAGGCTATATGAGCTTTAAGAAAATTACTCTAGTGGCAAGTATTGCAGCCGCTCTAATGTCGTTTGGTGCAAGTGCGTATAACTCGATTGATGAAATCGCCTCTCTGAAATATAACCCAAACGTTGCTAAATCAGACATTATCTCTGAAGAGGGTCAAAGACAAAAGGCTCAGCGTGACGCAGCTTTATCTTTGGGTGCTCAGTACGGTTATTATGCATATATGGACGCATTGAAAAAGAATATTCGAGAGAAATCTGATTATCTTGATAGTGTTTTCGACTTCAATACGTTAATGAAACTAACATCTGATGGTTATGATGAGCTGTACTTACTCCCACCTGTAATTGCAGAAATTGATAATTCAATAAAATTGTCCGATGACGCAAAAACGATAACTCTTGCGGATAAAGACTGGCTTGAATTAAGAGAAGCCAGATTGGTAACATCAGCCCCAAACTGGAGACAATACCTTCTATTTGATAGAGAGGTTGAAATATCATCCCCACCAAATGTATTGCTTCCAAAATCAATTATGGAAGAGAAGCTCTGGAAAGAGTGGGTGGCGCAAGGATGGGAGTCAGGAAAAGCCCAAGCTGACAGGGAAATGGCTAGAAGGGCAGAGAGTCTGGGTCGTGACTATAATGGCATGTGGCGTTTCTACAGATTAAGTTTAATCAATAAGTCTAAGAAACCAATTGTTGTTAGCTCATACCAAGAAGTTGTGGGAACTGAAACACACATGCGTGAAGGCGAGCGTGTTATTAAGCTTCAGGTAGGCGCAGGATTTAATACAAACCCTGAACAATGGGATGCATTAATCTTAGATAGTCGAGGCTCATACAGAGCACCAATTGAAAAGCCAGACTATGAAAATAAATTTAATTAATAAAAATAATAAATAATAATGGAGGCGCAGAGGTTTCCTCTGCGCAAAATCAATGTTTGACCGTAGTAAGTTCATTCTAGATATTCCACCTCGTGTGGAAACTAAGGAACAGCTTGATCGAATCCTTGCTCATATGCACGATCACAACGCATCGGATATTTTTATATATTCAAACAACAAGATTTGGATGCGTGTTAATGGTCGTATGGTTCCTGTATCAAAAAGAAAGCTCAAAATTAACGAGGTAAGATCTTTAGTTCAAGTTTTAGACGGGACATCGGCTGTTGGTCGATTAGGTGATGCTGAGCCAATAGATACCGCATACGAAATGAAAGAGCAGGTTAATGTTCCTGGAAAAGAAGATCTAGTTCTGAGGCGCAGACGCTTCAGGGTTAATGGCATCTCAAACATTACACAAGGCTCAAATGGCATTTCAATAACTATTCGTAAGCTTTCTACTGAAATTGTAAGAGCTAAAGATCTTGGTGTTGAGCAGGAATTAATTGATGTTGTTACAAGCTCTAGACAAGGTCTTATTTTGGTCGCGGGTGGTACAGGTCATGGTAAAAGCACATTGCTTTCATCATTGATATCTGAAAGCTTATTGGATGAAGAAGGAAATCATGTCCTTGTGACTGTTGAATCACCAGTTGAATACGTCTACGAAGAATTGGATATGCCTTCATCCATTGTTTGCCAAATGGAGATTGGATCATGTGTCAAATCATTTAGCCGAGGTGTTGAGAACACATTACGAATGGCTCCTACAATGATTGTAGTTGGTGAGGTAAGAGATAAAGCCACTAGTGGAGTAAGTATTGAAGCTTCAAACACTGGACACCTTGTTTTTGCAACCTTACACTCAAACACTGTGTCTTCTACACCTGAGCGATTTATTGGTCTATTTGATTCAGATGCTGAAAAACAAAAAGCAAGATTTGATTTAATAAATGAAGCGAAATGCTTCATAGCTCAGCGCTTAATAAATACTTTAGATGGAAAGCGGGTAGCAATTAGAGAGTATTTGATATTTAATAGTGAGGTTAGAGAATATTTATATGACAATATGAATAACCTAACACGAGCAATTAAACACGCAATTAAGAAATGGGGAAGACCTATGTGCGTGGATATTCAGAGAAAATTAGATGCTGGCTTAATTTCTGAAAAAGATGCTCAAGACTTGTTTAAAGAATACGAATAAATAAAAGGAACAGTCATGTATCAACACGCAAATAAAAAAGTAAAGTTTCTTGTGTTTGATGGTTTGATCAGCATACCTTTCTTATTCTTAATGCTATCACCGAGCTGGGTTATGCTCGGTATAGTATTAACTATAAGTTTTGCATTGTTGTACCTATCATCGAAAGGCATGGATTTGCACATGCTGTTTAGAAAATTGAGAACAATGATGATCGGTAACAGAAGGTATAATAGACCACCAAACAGAAAATTAATTTAATTAACATATAAAAAACAGATTGATTTTTGAAAAAAGCAAAAATATAATTGTATTTAAAATTCGAGGTCAGAATAATGATTAATAATAATAAGACAAATAAAAAAAGTAAGATAATGCTGTCAGTAGCAACAATCGCTACACTATCAGGCGCATTTGCACCGTTCGCACAAGCAGAACTTTATATTTCTCCGTTGGTTAGAGAGTCAGTTGTAATTGATAACGAGCTGAATCAAAAACTTTCTAACAAGGATGAGGGTGCTGTAGTTGTTGGTGAATCCAAAGACTACGGTAAGTTCGTCATGCAAGAGAAAGCAAAAGTAGAAAAGAAAGCGTTTGGTTACGGTAAAAACGTACCGCTTTTCGTAGCTGCTGAGGCAAACATCCCTGTAGATGATGGTTGGTTGGTTCATATTGATGAAAGCATTCAAAAGAAACCTGTTAGCTGGGAATCAAACAGTGACTCTTGGGAAGACACTATTAAGATTATCGGTGAACAAAACAATCTAAATGTTGTAATCAACCCAGTTGAAAAGTCTATCGGCATTTCAGGAAAGGAAAAACCTAGTCTGGCTAAGCACTTAGCAAACCGTGTGCCTGAGGTTTGGGTTTTAACTCCTGGTAAAACATTGAAGAAAAACCTAGAAGACTGGTCTAAAAAGGCGGGTTGGCAGCTTCACTGGGATGACTCTCTAAAAGTTGATTACATGATTGAGCATAAAGCTACTATGACAGGAAAATTCCTTGATTCTGGTGATGAAGATGGCGTGATTACGCAAGTTCTTGATTCATTGGCTGATGCGCACGTTCCACTTAGAGCTGAATTCTACAAGAAAAATAAAGTTTTATTGATAACTGAAGCTGGATTCAAGCAAGAGGTTAAATACTAATTATGAGAAATATAGAAATGAATAAAGTATCAAAAGTCGCTTTTGTAGGTTTAGCGGCATCTGTAATGGGTGGCTGTGCTACACATAAGATTGATGAATCTGCTGAAATCGTTGATGCTGGCTTAGACAATGCAAGCCTACTAAAAGAGCAAGGTGATACTCTTAGCCGTAAAGCTACCACTTCAGTAATCAAGGATGAGTTCTTCTTAGCTACTACTCCATATAAAATGAGTAATCGCGATACTTTACCATCTTTCTTTGAAGAGAAAATTCTTTTCAGTCAATCTGAGCCTGTAAGTGTTCATGAGATCCTTAATAAAGTTACTGCTGAAACTGGAATTCATATCAACATCACTCAAGACGCTTACCAATGGATTAACGGCGACGAAATTGAAAAAGATGATGAGGAAGACACAGGTGGTGCTGCACAACCTGCTAAGCCTCAAGGTGGATTCGCTGCGCCTGCGCCAGGTTCGTCCACTCCTTGGCCTCAAGGCGAGTCCAAAGACGGAACAGAAAAATCAATCAAGAAAGTTCATGACCGCGCAAACTATGCTGGTGTTAACCTACGCTTGCTTGAAGAAAAGTTCTCTTTCAAATTCCGTGGAACCATTGAAGAAGTTTTAGATCGAGTAACACAAAAACTTGATGTGAACTGGAAATGGGAAAATGGCAAGGTTGAGATCTACAAGCTAGAAGTAAAACACTATATTTTTGATGGTGCGAATGCTTCTGTTGAATTCCAATCTTCAATCACAACAAAATCTTCAAGTGAAGATTCTAGCAGTGGTCACAACACTACTTACACAACAAACTACAAGCCAATGTATGATGAAATTTCAACTACATTGTCTAAAATGATGACAACTAACGGTAAGTTCCATATCAACACCAATACAGGCATGATTACTGTAACGGACGTACCAAGTGTTCATCGTGAAGTGGAAAAGTACATTGAGCAAATCAATGTGATGGCAAGTAAGCGAGTCCTTATCAAAACTCAGGTTATTGACATTGTATCTGATGATAACGGTGACTACGGAATGGACTTGAATGCAATTTATTCTGGTTCTTCACGATTCAACTTCAAGTTTAATCCTCTAGATCCTTCTGCGACTGGTGGTAACTTTGAAATCGGCTTGATTGATGGAACATCTGCTTGGAATGGTTCAAAAGCTCTAGTTAGCGCTCTAAATACAATGTCCAAGAACATCTACGAAAACTCAAGCACTGTCACAACTCAGAATGGACAACCTGTTCCAGTTCAGATCATTGACAGAAAGAACTTTGTAGAAAAAGTTACATCTGAAACTGATGAAGATGGCGTTAAGAGCTACGAAATAACTACTAACAAAGTTATGCCTGGCTTTAGCATGACCGCTCTTCCTAAGCTAACAAGCAAGGGAACAGTAGCAATGCAATTAGCAATTGACCTTAAAAAGCTGAATGCACTGAACGATTTTACTGCTGGTGATATTTCTGCAACTCTGCCAGATGAAACTCAAAAGTCATTTATGCAAAACGTAAACATTAAAAACGGTCAAACACTAATGCTTTCAGGTTTCGAAACAACAATTAACGATTCAGAAGTTAAGTCTGTTGGTGGTGAAGAATCTTGGTTATTCGGCGGTAAGAAAGTTGGTGGCAAGAAAAAAGTTATGACTCTTATCCTTGTTACTCCGTACATAATGGCTAACTAACTTGGAGGTTAGTTGTGGTAAATAAAGCAAAAATTAACGGGGTAGAGTTTGGTTTTGGCTTGGTCTGGGAGGATTTAAACTCCCAGAAAACTAAAGCTCAAATCCAAAGCATCTTAGATGTGAACTCCTGTAAGTTTGGAGTTCACAAAAAAGATAAAGATAACCCTGACGAACAGCAGTTGGGTTACACCAACTTAAAAGAGCTGAAAGGTACGTTGTCTGCCGCTTATGTATTAGCAAGCATCAGTAAAGAAATCACTGTTATTGAAAAGATAAGTGAAGAAGATTTTTGGATCTGTGGTGTTAATGAAGGCAAAATTATTTCAACTACAGATGTAGTAGTTGCTCAGCATGATTTAGCAGATCACATTGAAAACCTTAAAGGCACTTACTCTGACATTGAAATCCCATTCGAAATTACTTGTTCGGAAGAGGTTGCTGAAATAATCAGTGAGATGGGCGTAGAAGTTTCAATTGAAGAATATGAATCATTTGAGTCCAAGTTACAAGAGTTTGATTTAAGCAAGTCTTTCAGTAAGCAAGCCAGAATTACATCACTAAAAGGCGTTCCTGTTCTGGGAATTGTTCTTGGGTTTGTTCTTGTTGGCGCTGGCGCTGTAGCTTATAGCTTAACTTCACCTCAAACAGTAATCGCAGAAGCTGAATGGACTGCACCAGTCATAAAAGAAGCTAAAATCTCGATTAAATCTCAAGAAGATATAGTCGCAGAGATAAAGGCAGCCGCATATGCTGAGGAAGTAAAGTGGTTGACTGAAGACTTTAGACAGCAAGATCCTGTTGAAGTAATTAACTCATTCATTGATATTCAACGAAGAGTGCCAATGTTTATTGGTGGTTGGGAAGTTCAAAGCATCTCCTACGAGCGACAAAAAGGTAATCTAATTACTGTTGAGCTTCAAAGAGGACCGCTAGGAACGCCAGTAACACTTAGAGAGTCTCTGTTGAATTACCATTCTGTGCATATTGTAGATGGTGGTAACAAGGCAACAATTTCTTTTGATATGCACGATATCAAACGCTCAGAGAGAATAACTGATATTGTGTCGTACATTAGAGACCACAAGTATAAAGACGTTGAAATCATTCATGATTCACACTTTATGGGGTACAAGTGGAGTGTTGTTAAGTATGATTTCTCACTAAGACGCGAACCAATTGCAGGCATTGCGAATCCAGAAGAGGCAAAAGTTGCGCTGCTTAAAAATGAAGGTAAGTTAATCAATATTGTTGGGAACAGACCTTATAAGCTTGCTGAGCTAAATAATGTATTAGAACGCTCAAGAACAACTCTAATTGAAACATTAACTATGTCGAGAAAAGATGATAGTGAATGGCAAGTTCAACTTTTAACATACACTAAATAATAAAAAGCTGCCAAAAGCGGCAGCTTTTTAACTAAATAAATTCCAAAACGTGTAGCTCTCTGATATATTCAAGAATAAAAAATAACAGGTTAATAAAATGAAAAATACACAATTTAAAAAAGTCTTTTTAAGCTTGGCAATAGCAGGGCTTGTTTCAGCAAGTGGTGCTGCATACGCAAATTCTGTTCAAGTAAAAAATGCAGAATCAAATGATGTTGTAAATAAGCTTCTAAATGTTGAAAATATTCAAGAAATTGAGCAAAATGTTGATAAAGACGCTAAGAACAGAAGCTCTGAGCTAATTTACGACTCTAAGAAAAGTATCGATAACTCAAACAAACTGTCAAGTTTGCAAGAGGAAGCTGAACTTCTTGAAGCTCAAATAAAAGTTACTGAAAAGCAAAATATTTTGAACGAGAAGAAAGAAGCGTCAAAATTGAAAGCTGAAATTGAGAAAAATAAAAAGCTTTCCGAAGAAATTTCACAACTTAATGCATTAATTTCCGAGCTTGAAGACCAAAATGACAATTTGAAATCTTCGCTTTCAGCTTCTGAGCAAAGAGTTTATGCGCTTGAGCAGGCAGCTAAGAAAAAAGAGGCTGGAGAAGACTTCTTTGCTAAGGTATCAGTAGACCGACTTTACGGAATCAATAACAATCTAAAAGCTGATCTGGTATACGATAATCACATTATCACGAGAAAAGAAGGGCAGGAGATTGCTAATGGTCTAATACTGACAAAAATCAATGAAGATAATATTGTTGTTAAAAAAGGAACAACAACCAAAACAATCTTCATCTCAGTTTACGACAAAGACAATTAATAAAGTCAAAAGTAAAAAACAACAAGAGTTGAGCTTGCAAGAGCGAAGCTCTTGTTGTTTTTTTGTCTACTATGATATACCATTATCGTCAATGAATAATAAAAAAAATTGAGAAATAATAAATGAGCTTAGTTAATAAGATTCAGAGCTTATTGAATTCTGAGATAAGTTTTAAGGGTAATGCTAAAAAACAACCTGTAAAACAATCAAATTCTAAAAGTAATGAAAAAATAAAGAAAAAAAGAGAAGTTAAGACTATTCGTACACTAGAGAATGTTCCTTCCTTTAGAAGAATTATTTCTCTTGGCGATGATAATGTCATTCCTGAAGATCAAAAAGAATCTATCATTCAGTTTACTCAAAAACTGAAGCAGGACTATATTGTATTAGACATTAGTAAACCAGGGGCTGGTGAAAAGAGAGCTGCTATCTTATCTTCAATTGAGATCTCAAACTCAATTGGTGTAGATAACAACTATCTTGGCATAAGAAAAAAATGTCTTGATAAAGGATACAGAAGTGTTGCAAAAGAATATGCTTCTCGTGAAATTATCCAGCTTCTTTATACAAAGAACACTAAAAAGAAAAGTGATGACAGCGTAAGTGATGATGATGGTGCTTTGGTTAAGAAATTCGATGATATGCTTATCGAAGCTGTTGAAAATGAAGTATCAGATTTACACATCGAAGTTGAAGGTGACGATTCACTAGTAAGACACCGTATAAATGGTCAGCTTAAAAATGTAGATACTTGGGATTCAGTTCATGCTTTAAAGATGGCTCAGGTTATTTACACCGTAGTAGCGGAAGAGAAAGATGTAACATTTAACCCTTCCGAACAGC
This sequence comes from Vibrio sp. 2092, assembly GCF_033339635.1. Taxonomy (NCBI): domain Bacteria; kingdom Pseudomonadati; phylum Pseudomonadota; class Gammaproteobacteria; order Vibrionales; family Vibrionaceae; genus Vibrio; species Vibrio sp. 2092. The sequence goes on from NZ_JAWOUY010000001.1 coordinate 181,906, forward strand.
AGGCTGCAATCATTAACAGAGAGCTTTTAGTTCCTGGCGAAGGTAATATTCGAGTTCGTGTTCGTCTAAATACAATTCCAGCATATCCAAGCGGGTTTAACGTAGTGATGCGTATTCTTAAGATGGGTAAAGCTGGAACGAAGCTTACTTTTGACATGCTCGGATACTCATTCGATCAGATCGAAGGTATTAAAGAGTCAATTGCTAAGCCAGTTGGTTGCACAATTATCAGTGGAACAACAGGTTCAGGTAAATCGACATCGCTTTCAGTGATGTTGACTAGGCTCGTAAATGAGAACTTGGATGTTGCGAGAACATCATGTTCTATCAAAATAATTACTGTTGAAGACCCTCCAGAATATGAGGTGCCGCATGTTACACAGTCTCCTGTGGTTCGCTCAAAATCGAAAGATGAGAACCCATTCAGTGCAGCAATCAAGGCGGCAATGCGTTGCGACCCAGACGTGCTCATGGTTGGGGAAGTGAGGGATGAACACTCAGCAGAGCTACTTGTACACGCTGTGCAATCAGGACACCAAGCATTTACAACAGTTCATGCTCCAAGTGCTCTAGGAATCGTGCCAAGACTTAGAAGTTTGGGTGTATCCAATGATGTTCTTGGTAATGATGAGTTTATCGCTGGATTAGTATACCAGGCGCTACTCCCTGTTCTTTGTAATGAATGTAAGGTTTCGATGGAAACATACGTAAACAAAGTAAAAGGTGGTGAGTATTTTGTTGAAGACAAATTCGGCTTTGAACAGCTAATTGAGCGTTTAGACAAAATCACAATGCCTGAAGAGAAAAAGAATATTTTCTTTAAAAATCCATGTGGATGTTCTGAATGTGACAAAACGGGTATTTCTGGTCGTACCGTAGCTGCCGAAGTTATCGTGCCTGATCTGTTCATGATTGATTGTTTCTTTGAAGGAAATGATACAAAGGCAAAAGAACACTATAAGAAAAAAGGTGGTGAGTTTGCACTTGATCATGGCATAACTAAGATGCTCGATGGAAGAGCGGATCCTAGAGATGTTGAGAAGAAACTTGGTCGTGTAACGGGTGCTGTTCGCTTATCAAAGATTGAAAGCCTAAAAAATGGCTCGGCTGAACTCGAAAATCCAGTATTGAATACTGAATCTGATCTGTTTAACATTGAAGATTCAAGTTCTGCTGAAAATGTCAGTAAGGGAACTACAGTTATTTCATTAGCAAATAAAAAAGGCGGTTTAAGCAGCAAGCCTAAAAATCCTAAATTAAATCAAAATAATGAAGTAGACGAAAGCGAACAAAATAATAATGAAAGCGAATAAAGGCATTAAAAATGGCAGATAATAAATTAAACTCTTTCGAGAGAAAGTTTGCAAAAATGCAATTCGGACTGAAAGTCCGAATTGACCTCTATAAAAAAATATCATCATTCATAAAAAATGGTGTTCCAGTGAATGACATTGTTCAAGAGCTGGAAACACAGTACCTTAGGTATAATAAGAGCGATATCAGAGCTACAATTCTCGGTGATATACGCGCTAACATGTCTAAAGGTGAATCGTTTGGTGAGGCATTAGCTCACTGGGTTCCACCTAGTGAAGCAATGATTATTCAGGGTGGTGAAAAGTCAGGTAATATTAGTCAGTCTTTTCATAATGCAATAAAAATTACCGAATCAGCATCTCGCATGAAATCTACAATCATTGGTGAGATTTCATACCCTGCGGTTCTATTGATGATGCTTAGTGGTTTGATCTACATGTTCTCGACCCAAGCCATACCAGAACTAACATCAGTATTGCCTCCTGAAAACTGGCCTCCAGTCTCCCAGAAGCTATATCACATGTCTAAGTTTGTAGAAGAAAAGTGGTGGTTGGTAGTCGCTGTATTCTTTACGTTTGTAATCGTATCTTTTAAATCATTAGATTCAATGACGGGAACGTTGAGAAACATACTAAACAAAGTACCACCTTGGTCAATATACAAGACATTCCAAAGTTCTGTTTTCCTGATTTCCACATCAGCGATGATGAGTACAGGTACGCCGATATTTGAGGCGATGAGCAGATTAAGAAAGATGTCACCCAAATATGTTGCAAATGAAATTGATAAAATTCTAAAAGAAGTCGATAGCGGTACGCAAATCGGTGATGCAATGAATAGTGGGTTCTTAGACCGTGATACGGGTATCGATGTATCTATCTATGGTAAAGTCGCGAACTTGCAAGAAGCACTTGATAGCATTGGTAGTGACGCTATTGAAAACGGCATTGAAAAAATTAAAGGTGTCGCTGGATTACTTAAGAACCTAGTCCTATTTGGTGTTGCTTCTTACATCGGTTGGGTATATTACGCTTTCTATACACTAACTCAAGCAATCGGTGATAGCGTTTCAGCCGCAATGTAAAAATTTTAGAAATTAATTAGTTTAACGAATAAAAAATGGTTGTATTTTGAATTTTGTGTGGTACTCTTTCACTAAATAAAAATAATAAATAGCTTACTTCGAAACAAATTAAATAATAATAAGGTAAGCTAAACCATTAACTCAAAAAAATAATCAAAAAAATAAACAAGGAATAATAATATGAAGATACGTTCTTTGAGCAAAAATCGTCAGATTAAGTCTAGACGAGGCGCTACGCTCCTCGAACTGACAATGGTAGTTGGTATCATCGCTATCATCTCTATCGCGGCTATTGCTTACTACAACAGCGTAAACAACGGTAACAAGATCAAAGATGAAGTTAACAACCTAAACAGTTTGTCTGCTGCGATTCGCAACATGTTCAATACTCAAGGTAGTTACGAAGGCTTAAGCAACGCAGTAGTACTGAAAAGCTCAACCTTCCCTGATCGTATGCGTGTTCCAAACAACAAGACTCAGATCAAGCATAGCTGGCTATCAAACGGTGTAACTGTAGCATCTGCTACAGTATCAGGCACTGCCCACGATGGTTTCACTATCACTTACAAAGATGTACCTAATGATGCATGTACCGACATCGTATCTAACACTTACCGTCACTTTGTGAAGGTAGAAGCTGGTAACGGTGCTATCTCAAACCTTGGTGATGTGGCTGGTTCTTGTAACTCTGGTAGCGACAAAAACACAATCATCTTCACAACTCGTTAATTCGAAATTGTGTTTAAAAAAGAGAGGCTTGCCCTCTCTTTTTTTATTTTCAATATTAATTTACGAATCAAAGAAAACTTTACTGTTTTAATTTTAAATGTTATAAAGCGGTAAGAAAATAATAATATTAAAGGTAAATAAAGTGGATAATGATTATTACGGAGTTGGTGAGGATTACTCAAACTTCAAGGATATGATTGTTATTGTTGATAATTTGGAATTGAGTCACTTTTCACCATCAACAAGAATAGCATATAACTCCTGTGACAAGGTAAACGGCTTAATTTCTCACACCATTGAAAAATATAAGATAAACAAAGAAATAAACAGAAAAGACTTTCGAGTTGAATTTGATAATTATGTTTATCGTGGAACCATCATGTCTTCTATTCGTGGAGATCACGTTCTTCTTAGGAGAATGCCAAAAGAGGTTTGGCCTCTGAAACAGTGCTTCTCTTCTCTAAGCACAAACATGTCCAAGGCGTTATATAAACACCTAACAGAAGCTCGTCTTAATATGGGTGGCATTATCATTGTTTGTGGTAATCCTGGTAATGGTAAGTCAACAACTTCCGCTTCCATTGTTAAAGAGCGCTTGGAAATACATGGTGGTCACTGTAATACCATTGAAGATCCATGTGAAATGCCGCTTCATGGTAAAATTGGCGAGTCTGGTTATTGCATCCAGAGAGAAGTTAGTGGAAGTGAATCCTTCGAAGATGCTCTCCGCGACACTTTAAGGGGATATCCTACAGCGAGTAACAACATTCTTCTATTGGGTGAGGTGAGAGATCCAACAGTAGCGGAACTAGCGGTAAGATCTGCAATTGATGGTCGTTTAGTAATAACAACATTCCACTCGGCGGGAATCATTGAGGCTATAAAGCGTTTGCTTAATCTATCAGCAGATAAGTTAGGAATGTCAGAAGCTTCAGATCTTCTCGCATCAAGCTTGAGAGTTGCCATACACCAAAAGGTAATCGGTAACACACTTAAAGTGACTTCTCTATTTGATACTGATGCAGTTGTAGGTGCAATACGCGACCAAACATCTAATGTGTCTCTAGAACATTTACAAACCGAAATTCTTAACCAAGCTAAAAAGATAAATGATGGCATCCCTATTCTTACAAGAAGTAAGAACGGAAAATCTAAATTAGGCAGATAGAAAACTAAAATGGTGCTTCTTGTCGGGGCATCATTTATAATTAAATAAAAAAATAAGTGATGAATACCCATGAAAATTAAGAAATTAAAGAATCAAAGAGGGTATACACTGATGGAATTGATGCTTGTAATAGCAATCATGACGCTTATTTCCATTGGTGTGATGCAAGATAGAATGGCAGAAGCTTCACAGCTAAGGGCAAAAACTCTTGGTAAAGAAATTGCTACTGTCGCAACAGCCCTCCAATCATACACTGGCTATTACTCTGGCTCTGTTGGCGCTCCAGGCGCACCTGTAACAGGCACAGTTCGTACAGGCATCAACTTTTTGAAGTCAAATACTTGTTCTGCGGCTGAAACTACAAGCAAGGGCGCTGTTCCAGTTGGCTTCCTTGGTGATTGTGGCTTCTTATCACATGTGGGAACCCCAACAAGAGACCAAAGAACTACTTTTGGTAACTTGTCTTTTAAAACCACGTTTAAGCGCACTGCTGCTGGTGCTGGGAATCCTGGAACAGTTTTGGAAGGTATAACAGTTCTTGACCCGCTAAAAGGTCATAACGGCGTAATGATGTCGGAATCAGGCTTGGCTGCATTAGTTGCTGGTGGTATGTCAGCTACCTCTGTTGGAGCTGGTGGTGAAGCAGGATACCGCGTAGTTTATTGTGTACCTGGTGGTCGCGGAGACGCATCATACAACAGAATGTGTACGGGCAATGCAGATAAAATCGTTATCATGACGACTACTGACGCTACAGCGAATATTTGGTTAAGAACCGATGGTCGCAACACAATGAACAACCTAATCACGTTTGGAGACACAGTTAGCTCAGCATTACGCGGACTGGTTAATATCAACAAACTTGTTCTGCCAAGAGGTGGTCAGAAGTTGACTATCGAACAAGATAGTAAAGTGTTTGTAGATATAGACAAAAGTAAGTTTGATGTTATTGATGCAAACTTAACCGTAAAAGGTTCTGGATACATTAAGTCTGAAACATCCGTTGTTGCCAAAAACTCTGTGCAATCGAAGGTCTATTTGCCATTCCTTGGTGACGGTAATGAAAAAGCGACATCAAGTAACTACCGTGTAGAAATTGATGGCAAGTCAGAGATGAAAAATGTTGGTTTGAATGGTATTTATCTAGGTAAAACTGCTGGCTCAAGAGCGGAAAACAACAACATTACTTCGATTACGGCTGAAAATAACACATCAGTAAAACTAAGATCTAACTCTCTTAATTTTGAACAAATTTCAGGTGCAGATGTTGCCCTTAAAGGTCAAGTTAATGTGTCACAATTAGGAGTAGAGCTTGAGAATGGTACGCATAAATCTCTATCACAATTATTGCCAAGATACACACTACTAGGTGTTCAAAAAATTGTAGGTAATGGCACTGATTATGTAAGCAAGTCCACATATGAAATGCTTGGATGTCGAACTCAAGATATGAAGCCAATTCTTGTGGTTAGTGGTATGAACGTCCAAGGATTCCTGGCAACAGACTCATCGTGGAAAGGTTTTGATGCGCCTCATTTCGGTGGTAGTGAAAGGGCATTTGCTATTAGAGATCCATCCCGCTTTATTACATATGGTGAAAATATCGCATATGTAAGAGATCACGGCTCATCTTGGTCAGCAATTATTGACGGTTACTCTCGCGGTGCAAATCACAGTAAAAAAGGATGGGCGCAAAGACGCTACGGTGCTGGTTTGCTACATGTTTACTGTCTAAACGATATCAAGAAAACCCTTTAATATATAAGGGAATATAGAATCAAGTTACTGAGAAGTAACTTGATTTTTTTTGTCTTATTGGTTAATGTAAGAAATAATTAAGAAAATAAAAAAGTAATTAGGAAGCAATAAATGATTAACACGATAATCGCAAAGCCTACAAAAGACTGTAATGCTGATTGCGCTTACTGCTCCAGCCCTCCAGATATGGATGGACACTGGACGTTTGAAAGATTTAAGAGCATTTTCGACCTAATATCTCCAAAACTTTCAGAATCCGCTGTGTGGATTTGGCATGGTGGCGAGCCTATGCTTTTAGGCGATAAGTTTTACATTCAGTGCTGGGATTACGTAAAAGAATATAATGAAAAAGAAAACAAAAATATTAAGTTTTCTATGCAGTCAAACATTCTTCTTTATTCAAAAAAATGGAAACCCGTTTTTAGAGATGTTATGAAAGGGTCTGTTTCAACATCGTTTGATCCCGATATGACATACAGAACCCTTAAAGGCTCAACCGAAAAGTACGCTGAACAATTTTACAAAAAGCTTGATGCTGTATTGAAGGATGGTTTCAACCCAATGGTTGTTTCTACATACAGTGAAGAATCAGCTCACTTAGGCATGGAGTTGTATGAAAAAAGCCTTAATAGTGAAAATCAGTTCCATCTAAGATTTAACTATCGTTATCCAGCAGGTCGTGCGAACAATGATGGTAATGGACTAATCCATCCAGAAACTTACGGTAAGATGTTGATTGAGCTTTATGACCGCTGGTTAAAAGATACTCCGTCATTCTCTATTACACCTTTAGATCAGATGCTTGATTTGACTGTAGGTGGAGACAACGAACGTTGTCCTTGGATTCGTGGTTGTAATGGAAAATTCTTAGGTATTGAACCTAATGGTGATCTATATAACTGCGCAGACTTTGCTGATTTGAAAGACGATAAATTTAAATTTGGCAATATCTTTTCAGCAACAGTGAAAAACAATGTGAATTTTGATGTAAAAGTAAGAAAATCAGACTTTGCTGAGAAGATCTTTAGATCTCCCGCATCACGCTCACATGCAAGACGAGTCAGCAAACTACCAATGGATTGTAAAACTTGTCGTCACTTCCATGAATGTCAGGGTGGCTGCATGAGAGATGCAGAATTATACAACAGAGGCTTGGGTGGCAAGTTTTTCTACTGCGAATCTTGGATGATGGTTTTTGACCGCATTAAAGAGTCAGTGCTAAGTGGAGAGGCTGATGGAATCTTAGCTCGCTTAGGTTATGATCCAGAACACTCTAAGAAAGTTGTGTCAGATAAAGTAGGGCTGATTTAATAATGAAAGTTCTTTCTGTTTATGTAAAACCAACAAACTTTTGCAATATAGATTGTGACCATTGCTATTTGCCCGAAGAAGTTCGGGCTAATAAAAAAACCATTTCGTTTGATGAGCTTCGTAAAGCATATGGATTCGTAAAGGACGTTGCTTTACGTGAAAATTTCGATGATATTCACTTCATATGGCATGGTGGTGAACCCATGATGCTAGAACCAGATTGGTATGAAGAAGCTCATAAAATTGCAGATGAGGTGTTTGGAGAGAGAGAGTATGGGACAAGCATTCAAACCTCTCTAATCAGATATTCAAGCAAATGGGATGGTTTAATCAATGATCGCTGGGATGCTTTTGTTGGCTCATCAATTGATTTTTCCGCAAGAACAATAAGAAGCTCAACAGACTCTTATATCGATTTGTGGATGAAGCGAGTAAACAAAGCAAGAGAAGCTGGAATTACTGTAATTCCTGGCTTTGTTCCTTCTAAGAATGAGATTGGGAAAGAAAAAGAAATCGTTTCATGGTTTGTTGAGAATGGGTTTGAAGCCTTCAACTTTGAAAGATATACAAACTTTTTAAATAAGCCTGATTTTAATTACCCTTCTAATAAAGAACATTCGCTATTTATGATTAATCTATTTGATGAGCTGATGCGAATGATGGAAGAAGAAGGTTCTGCTCCTGACGTTAAACCAATATACGCGGCAATACGAGGCGTAAAAGATAAAGTTTCTGGTGATAGATGGGGAACAAACTGCCAAAGTAGTTTTATTGTGATTGAGCCAAATGGTGATATTAATACCTGTCCAGACAGATCTAGTGTAGAAAAACCATTTTCTAACTTTAAAGATGGGGCTGATGCATTCTTAAACTCTAAAAGTCGAAGAAAATGGATTAGAATGTCTGTGGTAAAACACAAAGGTGAACATTGCTTAAATTGCGAGTACAATACTTGGTGTCAGTCTGGATGCCCGATAAATCCAAATAAACCATTTGACCCAAAAGTTGCAGACTGTTCTGGACATAAGTTATTTTTGAATCACGTAAAGCAATTTTTAAATTCTGAAAAGGGTGAAATTGCTGTCAAATACATAAGTTAAAATAAATGAGCAATCAAACTAATAAAGACAATAAAGACTATTTCGATCACCTCATATACATGCGTGTATATGAGGGCTGCAACCTTCATTGTAAGCACTGCTTTATTCCCGCTAACCCGAAGAAGATGTCAATTGAAAAAGTTAAAGAGGTTAGGGACTCACTGAAAGGTTTTGCAAAGCCTGGTGATGTCTTACTTTTTCAATGGCACGGTGGTGAGCCTACTGCTAGAGGTGCAAGGTTCTTTAAGGAAGCATTAGAGCTTATTAACGAGCTAAGTGATACATACGTAATCAAGCACGGAATACAAACTAATTTAATCAATTACAACGAGAAGTGGCGCGACATTTATCTCGACTACTTTGGTGGAAGGATTGGTGTAAGTTGGGATGCAAAAATTCGATTGATGAAAAAGGAAGATCCAAATTCAAATGTTGAATATGAAAGAATCTTCTTTAAAAATCTAGAGCAGTTAATATCTGATGGTATAGAACCATGCATTGTTGTTACTGGTACAAAAACCTTATTTGAAACTCTTAACAAGCCTAAAGATTTTTTCCAATTCTTTATTGAAAAAGGCGTTAAAGAAATTCATATTGAAAAATTGACTAAAACTGGTAATGCGATTGAAAACTGGAATGAATTAGGACTCACTCATTTAGAATACGCTCAATACATGAGCAAGCTTCTTAAGTACTATGTCCGAATAAAAAACTCAGAACTTGATTTCTACGCATCTCCATTTGATGGCTATATTGACTCTGTTGCAAGCATGGATACACCAAAACCTAAGGGCTATGGATGTAATTCAGGGAAGTGTGACACGGCATTCCATACGGTTGACTCAAATGGATATACTGCTGGATGTACTGCTCTTACAACTAATGAACAGTCTTCAAATTCAAACAATGTTTCTTTTAACAAAAAAATTATAGTAAGAAGAAAAGAAAAAACATTGAATTGCTTTGATTGTGAATTTAAGTCGATCTGCAACAGTGGTTGTGCGACTGAAAAAACATTCGATGGCTCAGGAGGGTGTTCTGGTGGTTATCTAATATATAAAGCAGCTAAAGAAGTTATTACAAAAGGATTGGTTTGACTTTTTAGTAAGATAACGATTTAATAGGAAAAAAGTTGTAAATAAAAGGCTAATAAAAATGAAATTATCAGAATTGCATGAATATATTGCAAAACAAAAAGAAGAAGGCAATCCGCTCACCCATGTCTATGGGATAGAAGTAGATGATTATGTTCATGAAATCCCAGAAGGTGTAGTTGAAATCGGCTTGCTGGCTAAAATGAATGAAGATGGTGATGATTTAGATGATGACCTCGCTGATGTAATTACCAGATACTATAAAGATGCTAAGTTGAAAGTGATACTTGAGGTTCCATTTGGATTAGAGCATGATGTCAATGAACTAGTAACAAATATGCAGCTTCTAAACTACGATATTTCAATCTTGCTCCCTGGTTCTGACAAAATGAATGATCCTGAGGCTTGGGATGAGTTTTATGAGCTAAATAAAGAATACCTTGAGTGTTTGTTCCAAAATCCTAAAGTTAAAAATCAAATCTATCCAGTAAGTAGCTACTTCCAGTATCTTCTAATGGAATGCAACAATCATGTTCCAGAAACAATGGCTACAGATGACTACATCAATGCGCGTTTTGTAGAAGGTGTAAATATCGAACTAATGGATAAGATGAAAGATAAGCTTCGCGAAGATATCAATGAGCAATTTGAACCTTTCGGTGGTCTTGAAACATATGCTCGAACATTGAATGTCGCTCTTGCCAAGGTAATTGCTAACAAAGCTGAAGAACAAATGCAGCTACAAAAAGAAGCTGCGGATTGCGAGAGTTCAGTTGAAGAAGAACAGTCTGATTCTGATTAAAATTGATAAAAATGAATATCAATTATTCGAATTACAAATAAAAAATATTAAAAGGCAGCTTACGAGCTGCCTTTGGAGTTTATATGAATAACCAGTCTTTTGTTTTGCATTTTAGAATAACAAAAAATTGCAATGCTAATTGCTCATATTGCTCGTCCGCAATGCAAACAAAACTTGACAGCATGACACCAGAAGAAGCAAGAATATCTGCCGAAAACACACTGAAGTATTGGGACGATCTAGGCGTTAAACCTAAATACCTAACTATAGAATATGTCGGTGGTGAAGTAACAATGCTACCAATTGAAGATTTAAAAGCTCTTGTACTGAGCGTTAGAGAGGTATTTGTCAGCAAAGGCATACACGTAACTGATGGCGTTCAAAGCAACCTAATTGCGCCGAAGCGTAAGCTTGATGAGGTGTACAAGCTATTTGATGGGAGAATTGGAACATCAATCGATAACTACACTAGGCAACGAAAACTAGGTACGTCATCTACGCGATACAGAAAAATGCTAACGTCGAGTCTAAATCATATAAATAAATATGATAATAAAACCTTGCCTGCCGTTTTAACAATTGATGGTGTAAATAAGGGGTTTATTCTAGATGAATATCATCTAGCTGAAAGAGAATCCAGAAACATTGTCGTTAGACCTGTCTTTCAGGGAGGATCAGATATTGTCTTGGTTTCTGAATCAGAACTAGAAAAAATTTACTTAGAATTGTTTGAATCCTGGTTCATGAAAGGAAATATTTTATTAGAGCCATTCAACACATTGTTAAAAAAACGGTTAGAGCATTTTGGTCTAAAAGGAACAGTGGGTAACTTTTGTTCATGGCAATCTGATTGTGTTGATAATAGTCTAAGTATAGAACCAAATGGTGATATTTATGTTTGCCAAGAACTTGCAGATCATAACTTCGGGAAATTAGGTAATATTATTGATTATTCAATTGATAGGGACGAGCAAAGGAAGCTTTTAAGGCGCAAGATAAAAATTGCAAAAGAATGCGGTAGCTGCCCCTACTTTAAAGAATGCCAAGGTGGATGTATGATGCACGCTATAGAAAAAAGATTAAGCGTGTATGCTAAGACTCCATATTGTACAACTTGGAAATCATTATTTTCACTGATGGATAAACTTATAAGTCAGTACAAACTGGAAGAAATTGAAAGCTGGATTTTAAATAATGAAAAATAAAGTATTCTTTCCCAATTATAAAATTGCAAATATTTACGCAGGCATAAAGATTTGTGAATTCAATCTATCTAGAAATAATAATAGGAAAAGAGGGACTAGTGGTTTAAGCGGACTTTACTCAAAGCTATCCCTGTATGCCGATGTGTATTCTGCATTACTCTTTGACAGATACGCGACTATTGATTTTGATTACGTCATCGTAGGGCAAGACCATCTCGTTAACGCCATAGTAGCTTCTGAACTTGCATCAAAGGGTATGAGAGTAATGATTCATGCTACACCTGAAGAAAACCTGCCAAAAGAAATCAGGAAGATAGATAGATACAGATTTCAAATTGACAATGAAAAGTTCAGTAGAGTGCTTTCAAAAAAGATTTTCGACGAGCAGCTCACCTCAATTGATCAAATCATTGAGCGTTGTTTTTCTATTAAGTCGTTTTCACATGGTGCTCAGGAAAGTCTCCCTGTAATAAACACAAACTATGACCAGTACTTCACATTCTGTGAAGAAGAAAACAAGTTTCATCTCTTTACTAGCGCTAACAGTCCCGATAAAGAGAATGACAAAAACCTATGGGCTTTAAAAAAGAATCTGCCATCTCTAAAATTATTGAAAGGCAGAGAAAAAAAAGGGTTTTTAGCTAGAAAGCTATATTTTGATTCTATCATTCGCTGTGATAAGATTATCGAAACATCAAGATCGCAAGCTAAATTAACTTACGTTGATGGAAATCAAAACATTGTAAAAGTGGCATCTTCAAAAAAGAAAACTGATGAATATAAGAGATACACAATTGCAGATCGTATGCTTGAGATTTTGGACACATTAGAAATAATTAATAAATAGGATAGTTATGTTTAACTCAACCTTCTTATGCCAGATAAATGTAACTAGGGACTGCAACCTAAGGTGTGAGCACTGTTACATAAGCACAGACAAAAAAGTTTCGTCAAAATACATGACAAAAGAACAGTTCTGCCAAGTAGTAGATCAGCTTTGCGACTTTCTTGTTTCCAATCCCAGCTACCTAAATGCTGAAGTGCATGTAATCGGTGGTGAGCCAAGTATGCTAGGCGAAAAATTCTTTAAAGAAGTTTTGCCTTATGCAAATGAAAAGTTTGCTCAGATACCTACAAACGTTAAATTATCAATAGTAACTAATCTACTTACCTCACGAGCTGTAAAAGTAGCTAAACTTTTTGATCATATTTCTACTTCGTATGAAGTGAATACTCGCTTCATCAAGGTGAATCATGAACACGCGCCTGAGCTAGAAAATCAGTGGATTGATAATTGCAAGAAGATGATTGCAGATGGTCATAAAATAAATGTCACTATGGCTATAACTAAGCAAGCTGTTGATCTTGGCGCTAAAAATGTACTCGAATACCTATATGGTATCGGTTTTAGAGGTATTCATACAGGCTTTTTCATCCCGTCTGGGGATGGAATGAAGCATATCACAAGCGTATTCCCTGCATTTGAGGAAACAAGCCAGTTTTTGATTGATGCTACAGACTGGTATCTTGAGAAACGTAAAATTTGTGATGAAATCGCGGTTAATCCAGTTGAATCTCTTATCAACTCCATAAAGTTCAATAGAGCAAATGACGATATTATATGTCCGATTATACCTGGAAGTATTGACATTGACTGGAATGGTGAAACAGTGACGTGTATTGAAGCTGGTGGTGAGTTAGGTTTCGATTCTATGGGAAATATTTTCGACTCAAATATTTCAACAATCATGAAGTCAAAGAAGTATCGACAAGAGAGACGTAAGGCGATGAAAGTCAAAACGTCATGTGTTGGTTGTGACGAGATGGAGCAGTGTCAGATGGCTTGCGGAATTTTACATGATTTTTGGAACGGGGAAGGTGAATGCCCTGGCTTTAAACGTTTTATTAAGAACACTAGAAGACTAGTAGAAGTAGAAAATGTCCAACCAAGATACGAGTAAGATAAGAAAACGGTCTCAGGAAGAGATAGACCAAGCTTTAAAGCAAACTAGGGGTGGTTCTTCATTTTTTTCAATATTCAGAATTTTATACAAAATGATTGCACCATCAATTGCTAGATTGCTAAACCCAAAGGTTATACTTTCTGGAGTAAATCAAGCTCAAAACAATACAGTTAAAGAAAAAACTGAAACTGCAATCTCTAGACCATACGATTACGATGGACAAAAGTGAACCAATTGGATTTTGCGGCATATTATTGTAATATGCCGCTTAATAATTAATAAAAGGAATAAAAAGTGAGTAATGTAAATTTCACGACTAAAAAAGTAGTCATTCCGTCACCGAAAAGAGATTACGACTGCTATAAAATGCCTGATGGTTTTGATGCGAACACACAGAACAACATAGAAAGCGGGTATTTCGTTTTTACGATGATGCCATCATTAAGATGCGAACTTAACTGCCCACATTGTTACTTATCAACAGATGAACGAAGAAACAGCCCAGTAATGAGTCTTGAACAGCTCCAAGAAGTAATGGATAAGGTCTATGATTACTATGCAGACAAAACTGATGTACCAGTTAAGTTTCTCTCATTCTACTGGTATGGTGGTGAACCAACCCAGATGGGTATAGATTACATGATATCTGCCTTCAAGCTCATTGAAGAGCGTTTTACCGAAAAAGATGGCTACCATATCAGACACACCCTTTTAACGTCTCTAATAGCCGTACAGGAGTATTGGTTTGAGTTTTTTGAAAAGTGGTGTGGCGGTTACTTTCAGACATCTTTTGATGGCTTGATGCGCGGTAAACGCTATATGAGAGACTGGGAGCGAAAAGTTAAGCTTGCTAGATCTCGTGGAATTAGCGTTGGAACAATTACCGTAGTAAACAATAAAATTTTAGAAGATACTCCAAAGGGCGTTCTGGACTATCTTGTTGAACTTGGTATTAGCGAAGCTTCATTCCTACCAATGATGCGAAATGAGCAGAATGAAGCGCATCACTATGGGAAATATGCGCCATCAATGGATCAGTATTCAGAGTTTATGATTGAGTTTATGGAGTATTGGTATGAACTCAAAGAGAAGGGCGTTAATGTTCCTGCTATTGGTCAATCCCAATACATAATGAGTAGGGCAAACACTGACAAAAACGGAAACATAGCTGGTCAAACAATGTTTCTAATGCCAAATGGTGACTTTACACTTCCAGATTACCGAGATGGATATACTGAGTATATGCAACCCTTTGGAAATATCTTTGAGTCAGACTTTGAAACGGTTCTATCCTCAAAAGATAGAAGAAAATATCTCCGTAGACAATACTTTGCAAACAAGAATACTGAATGTATTGACTGCGATAGACGACACCAGTGCATTATGGAATTTTGGAAAGAAAACAAAAAAGATGATGATTGCTTCGGAGCTAAGAAGTACGTGGACTGGTTAGTAGATAGAGAGAGTAGGATTCCTGTCGTCTCTCTATCCAATGGAGTGATGTGTTAAACAATACTCAACTCTAATAGACACAGGTTAATGTCATCTCGTATTTTACGAATGTAATTAACCTGTTTTTTATCACCTTCAGTTTTTTTTCTTTCGGCTATTCTAGTTTTATTAAGTTTAGCGCGACCTTCCACAAACTCAGGGCTAACCTCAGAGATGGGTAAACCCATCTCAATTCTACAAAGTTCTTTTGCTATTGAGTAAATGGCTTCACTGGAAAGATCAGATGCAAGACGCTTTTTGGCTTCTAGAAGTGTTTCGCCTGATGATAGAGATTTTAAGATGTTATCTATGTCTGAATCAGAAAGTTGGTATTTCTGAGTTAATCGCTTTATTGTCATTATACATACCTTTGTTTTTATGTTATTATTAATTCAATTCAATAACCAATTTTATTTAAAAGAGAAATAAAATGCCAATAAAACTTGATCCTGTTTTTTATGAAAATTTCTTTGTGTACGATTATGAGACCGCTGGCTTAGATAAAAATCATAGCCAACCTGTTCAAGGGGCTTGGATTTATACTGATTCTCAATTGAATATCATTCAGGGGTCAGACCAAAACGTATATTGTAAAATGAGATTGGATGTAGTTCCCTCAATTGATGCATTCATGATTACTAAAATCGATCCTAAGACGCTAGAAGAAAAAGGCGTTTCTGAATACGAGTTTGCAAAAATAGTTCAACATGCGATGCAGCAGAAACCAAACACATGCATTTCTGGTTACAACACAATGGCATTTGATGATGAAGTTACACGAAATCTAATGTTTAGAAATAATCGCAGAATGTATGATCATGAGTGGAAGAATAACAACGGAAGAGTTGACTTCTATAATCTATTAAAAATGACATATGCTTATTTTCCTAACCTTATTAACTTCCCTCATAATGAGGAAGGAAAGATTAGTTTAAAGCTTGAAGATCTATGTAGAGCTAATGATTTATTACACGAGTCAGCCCATGATGCATTAAGCGATGTAATTGCAACAGTGCAGTTGGCTAAGCTAATTAGGGATAAAAAACCTAGATTGTTCGATTATTTCTTGAAACTATCTAGCAAGAATAATGTAAAGAACCTACTGACCGAAAGACAACCAATGTTTTACACGGAAAGGGTTATTGATGAGGCTAATTACTTCACTACATTAATTTATCCTTTAGTTATGGATCCAAAGAATAGCAATGCATTTATATGTGTTGATTTAACTCAAGATCCAACTGTATTAATTAATTCAAGCTCAGAAGAAATTCAAAAGCTAGTTTTTACTAAACGCGCAGATTTGCCTGAGGATGCTCCTAGACTGGGTTTACATTCTATTAAGACAAATAAGCAACCAATTTTGAAAGAAGTTGATGAACAGTCTTCTAGCTTATTATATAAGAGATTTAACATTAATCGTGAACAATGTGATAGAAATCTTGCGTTGATTAATGAAGCCATAAAGAATGACCCGTACTTCTTAACAAAGTTACAAGCAGCATTTGAAAGCAATTTACCTGATAAAAGTGATGTATATGGTACTTTGTATTCAGGAGGTTTCCTTTCTAACAACGATATGGCAATAAGAGACTCAATGCATCACATTGTGGACTTTAGTAGTAATGCTACAAGACTAGAAAAGACAGATGTCTATGACCAAGCATTGAAAGCAAATGATAAAAAGCGTATTGCTGACTTATTGCTTCGCTCTAAATGGAATACTCACATGGATAACCTTCTGTCGAGCGGGGAATACTCAAAGGTAGAGTTTAGAAACTATCTTTCCTATGTATCGAAAATGGTTAGCTTTAAGCTTCCTGATGCTGATAATGAAACAATATCCTCATTCAAAACCAGACTGAAAGAGCTACCTTTTGAAAGGGCGCTTACAGATGAAGAGAAGTACATCTTAAAAGGTTTGGAGCAGCATGTTGCTAAAATGGAGTCTAGTCTTTCAGAGTTGAGAGAGATCGACAAGCAAAACGAGTCAGAATATAAAGTTGAAATTTCAGGTGACTCTAGCTTCAAAAAATTTACGATTCAAACTAGAGAATTAGAAAGAAATCAGAATTTAAGCATGTAGCTTTCTAAACCACTTATTAATAAAAGAGAGATTATTGACAATCTCTCTTTTTTATGTAATATAAAAAATAGAATATTGGAGGAAACATGCTTATTTTAATAATTGCTGTAATTATGGCTATAGCGGCGATTTGGGCTGGGGTTGGCGCATTCTACGGGATGATTACTAACTATCTCCATAGCCTCTCTCCTGAGTCTGTAGGGGTTATTAAATACATACCTTACTTAGAGTATGGGACGATGACTTTAATTATTGGCATCCTAATTTTTCAAACATACCAGATTGCAAAAATTAAAGATGAATAAAAACCCTCGCAGTGCGAGGGTTTTTTGTTACTTACCGCCTTTATTTTCATTATCAGGCTCTGGCTTATCCTTACCATCACCTTTAGGCTGTCTCATGTTAAATTTAAGAGTTCTCATAATACCGTCAGCTTTGTGTTTGATATCATTAACACTGCCTTTCAAAGCTTCACCTACTTTATCTTCCCCAAATCCTCTATTACCAGCGCCACCAGCAAACCATTCTAAAATGTGGTTTGGCAAAGTATACATGATAGAAACGATAGTTTGAGTGATTGCTAGAGCAGTTGCTGTGTACAGAGCAATCAACGCGAACAGATCTAATGGGCTACCATGTAAATACATTTTTGCTGCTGACCAGAAGAATGTATTAAAGATAGTGAACCCAAGTGAAGCAATCGTGATTGCGCCAATTAAACCAATAATCATTAATGACGGTTTGAGAATAACAACAATTAATAGTTGCATTGCTCTTTCCAGCCTTTGTCCCAGTATCCCTTGACCTTCAGGAAGCAGCATTTGAACAACTGCAAGTGGAGCAGCAGTAGATGCTTCAATAACTGTCACTAAATAGCCAATCATCATATTTGTCCATGCTATTACAGGTAAGAACGGGATCATGTAAGCTAAAACAAATCCGCATGACAAGTAGGCAATAGAAATAATCAAAAGTAATTGCCCGACTGAACTAAGAACCGAAGCCAAGGCATTAAGTGCTCCACTGCCTCCTCCTGTAACATCAACCCCTTTAAATAGCCAACTCTCACCAATTGCAGGAATGCCAGCTCCAAGAGCCTTAACCCCTACAGCCAATCCATATCCTGTTGCAGCGTAGGTGTTCATTGTATGACCGATTGAAGATAGTGTTAAAAACGGGTTTGAAAAGCCAGCAGGATTAAACATGTTACCTTGAACTGATTCACCTGCTTCCTGTTCACCAAAGAAAATTGGACCGCTAGCAAAATGATTCAGAATTGCTTGAGTAGTATCTGTTGCATATGTCGATGCAACATCCTCATCAATTTCACAGTCATCATAACTAGGACACTTACCCATATAAGAGTCAATATTTACAGAATTGCTTTTTGATGTCTTTGGACCTATTCCTTCGACATATCCATTTGACGCTTTGTAAACATAGGAAATCAGTGCCTTTGCTGCCTCATAATTTGCATTAGACTGCTTACATGCTTCAGATGCATCAATGTTTTCAGTTATGTTTTTGCATAATCCTGAACTTGCTGGAGCAGAAATTTTATTATCGATATCAAAAGATCCAACTTTTTGTTGGGTTGAGCCAACCTCAATAAACCATAAACCCGCTGCTGACCAACCACCCTTAGTTATTCGATCAACTTGTTTCTTTTCATCACCAGTTAGTTCTCTATATAGATAGCTAGGAATAGTGCTTGTAATCTGGCTCTGAAATGCGGAACCAGCTTTTGCAAATCTTTCTGAATTACTTTCAATCTGACTCAGTATCTGTTTGTTAGAATCATCTGAATTAGGTGTTTTTACAGCTTGATTTGCTCTTTCTGGATTTCCTTTATCTAAGTCCCCTATATCAATTGCTATAGCAAATGCGGCATTAATTGCATCAGGCAATGTTTGTTTTTGGAACATGCTGAATGCAGTTTCAAAATTTTTGATTTCATCAAGGTCTGCGCTTGATAAAGACGCATTTTCATTGATTATTGAGTCATTTTTTTCTAGTACCTTAATGGAACCACAGCCGTACATAAATGAGATATTGTTAATCTGAATATCGGACTTAAGAAGGTTTGTTAAACCACCAACATTTGCAATTCTATGGGTATAGGTCTCAGCATCTGTCTTGATTACATCAGCAAAAATATTCTCTTGCTTGATTTCGAAAACCTTTCTCGTTGAACCGTCAACAGTTTTAATCTGAGTCGTTCTACCTGTGTAGTAATCAACTGTAGCAATTTGCGCCTTATTAGGGTCAGATCCTGGCTTTCTATAGCCTGGTATAATTCTCTCCGCCTTAACGCTGTGATCAACGCAGGATAAGCTCTGAACAATATTCAAAAGTGGCTTATTGCCAGGAGATACAGGTGAGTACCCATATATACCATCTGTTGTTAGCTTAGAAGCGGTATTGTTCCACAAGAATGTCGCTGAATTTGAGCCAAAAATGACGAGCCATATAATTCCAACCTGAGATAGGGACATTACTCCACCACCAATACCAGGAACTGGCATAACCAATCCGATCCCCAATACAGATCTTATAGGCATCCAAACAGGAGACCAGTTTCTGTTGAGAACCTCACCACTATGAGTAGAGTTTAATGCACCACCACCTAGAACGTAGACCATAACCACAGTTCCGAAGGTGATTGCCAATAGATTGGTAAACCCTATAGCAGAAGCCAGTATAGAAATATCACCACTATCATTCGTCCAAGGCTCAAATATAAAGCTACCAAAAATTATTCTTAACCAAACATGAAAATAGTCAACGTTTGCATCCGAAGGATCCAAAGACACTGGCATATTTAAGATGTTATTAAAAGCGCTGTTAACAGAATTTTCTCCATAAGAAACATCACTTGCATAGGCACTTGCACTACCTAAAGCAAGGAAAAATATGAAGAACATTACAACAACATTTTTTATTGGTATTTTATTAATGTTCATTTTTTATTTTTCCATTTTATTGTTACTTAAATAATAACTTAATTGGAGCAAATTCTAAAGGTTTTCGTTTGATTACGTTGAAATATTGAATGTATGATGTGGTTAATACTTTATGGCGTTGAGACCAATTCCTGGCAACAATTCTAGCTCTCCACAACTGATATGAGTTCGACCAGTAAAGCAAGGAAAGACCAAACACAAATCCAAAGCATATTATTGTAGATAGAATTGAGCTGAAGCTAAGGGCTTGCCATAAACAAAACAGAAATAATACAATTACGCCTATATTGGTTAACCTCAAAGCTTTGTATCTATTGAAAAACTCGTCTTTTGTTACAGAGCTAGACACAGCAGGTGAGATTTTGCCTTCCGATTTTGCTGTTTCTTTTATGTCTTTGACATATTTTACTGTTACATTCTTTTTTAATTCTTTTGTTGCATCAGATGCAATCATCCCGAATATTTTTTTTATCATTTATATATACCTAATTAAAACATAAAAATGGCATATTTAGCGTGTTGCCTACAAAACAAGCAAAGTCAAGGATGTTCATTGCAATCATACCCGCGCCAATATGAATAATTGACTTTTTAAGTGGGCTTGAATCCTGTCCTTGCTGTTTTGGTGCTCCCATGTCTTTTAGTATGTAAATACCCTTAAGGAATGAGTAAACGCCAAATAAGAAAATTATACCAATGAGCATTTCAATGGTTTGTGCAGGTAAGTATTCACCTAACCAGCTATTGCTTAGATCTCCAACCTTCCCAAGCATGTCACTCTCATTGATTGATAAAACATCCATGCTATAGCTAGGTGTGCTATTCGAGACTGTACCTGAGAAAATGTGATATGCTGCACTTGATGACAATAAAAGCATCCCTGCGAACATTTTACTTACAGCATGTGAAATAGGGTGCTGGTTTTTATTCTCAGCATTTCTTTTAACATCATATAATCCAGCACCAATGAGCACTAAGCCAAGAAGTATAAAGGCGCTAACTATCAAAGAATTGATAGGGAATACTTGTTTGTCTATGAAATCATTGTTGTCGTATCCGTTTGCAAATGTTTGCAACGGCAGAGTTGCCGCGACAACCCCCCAAAAAAACCTTTTCATATTCTTTTCCTAAATCTTTTATTATATTTTGTTATTTATTTTTATTTTTATTTTATTTAGTTAAATTTGAACTGTTTTCAACATCTAGCATCAAGGATGATGCTTGCAAAGCTTCCATTCTTAATTGTTGTTTGTACTTAAGGATATCCAGATGGATTTGGAATGCTTGCATTACAGCCATTCTTCTTTGCAGTTCGCTAGGCATTACCGCATCTTTTTGATCGGCTGTTGCTCCAGCAACCTCAACAACCCACTCAGGATTACCCCACCTTTCATCAGAGAAATCTTGTAAAAGGGAAAGTTCAGATGGCGCTTTTAGTTCACTACTTTCTCCAGCAGAACCTCTAACAGCAGCAATATGCTGAAGTGAAGCAACAGCAAGCGACCTTATGGCAAGTTTTCTCATTTCTTTAACCATCATTGCATCTTTTTCAAAAGAGCCTTCAGGTAGGGTTTGTGACTTCTTGTGTTCTGGTAAAGGACCAGTGATTAAATCAATAATAGTGTCAGCAGCCACTTGCTCGCTTGGCTCATAAGCATCTTGAGTTTCAGTCCCAAGCAAGATCCCGCCTCGTAAACAAAGGCTTGTTGAAAGCTTGTCTGTTCCCTCAATATTATCCGCATATTGTAGGTTTCGACACAGCTCGATTAGCTCTTTAGTTTTTTCAACTTTCTTTTCAGTAACTTTAACTTGACTGTCTGTAAAGTTATTATTTTCGTGAGAGTCTTTATCCAGTTTTGAAACGGTTGTATCGGTAGTTACACAGTCAACAGCGTTTGAAACCTTTTGGATAGCACAAGTGCGCGGTGCTTGTTTGTCAGGTTCTGACATTTCTTTTACCATCAGGTTATGCAGGGATTCTTCAAGCTTTAATTCCTTTTGTAGTGAGAATTGAGCCAGGAACGAATCCATTGACATAATTGCTTGCTGAAAATATGAGTCAGCAGCCATCATAGCTGTCATAAGTTGAGATTCTGATACCCATTGTGATGCTGATTGTATGTTACCGACGATTTCTTCTGTTAAGTTTGCAAAGTCAACGTTAGGGATTGCGTGAGATGGAGCGCTAACTGTCAAACTTGAACCTAGAACTACAGCTAATACGGTTTTCTTTAATTTATTCATTTTATTCAAACCTTTATATTTTATTGCCAAGAACAAAACCGCTATTACTTAAATCACGGCTAACTTGTGTCCTATGCGTAAAACCATATTTACCAAAATCTCTTTCTATAAATTTGGCGCTTAGCTGTTTCATTTCCCTAACCTTTTTACTTTCTTTAAATAGGGTTCCGCAACTAATTAGCTCGTCTTTACTTACATATGGGGCAAAATTTTCGAATTTCATATTGTTTTCAATTCCTTAAAAAGAGGTTATTATTCATTATTAAATAGAAAGGAACTTTACACTTTTATTTAGGTTAATTTAATAATAATATATTATCAAAGTCAACTTTGAAATACTAACAGATTAAGAGATATAAAATGAAAAATAACTCGCAAGATATATTCTCGCCTGGTTTTCAAGATTTGTTTTGGGGAACGTTAGAGCCTGATTTTAGAGGCTTCATGAGCGATCTGGAAAATAAAGAGGTTTGGACTCATAAATATGAGGAATTTCCAGACATGTTCAAACAACTTGCAGATCTTTTACCACATTGCGATGAAGTTCGAGCTATGAAAGCGGACAATAAAACAATAAGGGATTTCATTGCAGTGTTATCAGCAATGCCAGCACGACAATCTTTATCAGCCCTTTCATGGTTAGATTCTCAATCATCCTCAGAAACTCGTATAGGATGGGGGGCTAAAATCTTCCTAGAGTGTGCTGACATCTATAAAAATAAACAAGAAGATCCTCTGAAGCTTGAAGCAAAAGCAGTATATAAAAGAGTCCAATCAATTTCTCAAACTAGATTACTTGTAGATCTTTTTGTGAACGAAGCAATATTCGGAGAAAAGAAATGAATAAGATAAAACTAACATTTTTAAGTTTAGCTATTGGCAGCGCCTACATGCTTCCTGTCAACGTGAGTGCTGCTGATGCCGTACCTAAAAGACCAAGTGTTTGCAAAACAGAATCCAAGGCAAAAATCAAAAAGTATATTGAGAAGCAAGAGCAGTCTTGTGAAACTGAGTATGGAATTGATACAAAAAACAAAGCAGAAGATAGTGACTACTGGTCAAATAGTGATGACGCTAACTGTGATTTAGGCTTGAAATTCCCAAGCTTGCCAGGGTTTGACTTAGATATCAGCGCCCTTAATGCATGTGAGATAGCGCAAGCAGTGACGGAGAATGTGGTTGGAGAAGTTAACAAAACCACTCAGGACGCTGTTGATAACATTACAGAGAACGTAACTGGTGATAAGGACGGTTTAGATCTTGATGTTGACCCTAATGATACCGTTGTAAATGAGATGGAACAACGCAATGTAGCTGGAATGGGTAACTGATATTAAAGCCCCGAATGGGGCTTTTTAGTAGGAAACAATATCTATGAAAGACTTTTTAATGATCATTGAATCTGATTGGAAAGTTTATAAATTAACTCAACTTCTAAATGAGGTTGGTTGCACAAACTTCAAAGTCATGTCAACAAGAGGCAGGATTCGTGATTTCCCATCCAATAGGATGGGTGTAAATCTTGAAACATACGCCGCAGAAGAAGTGTATTTAGATGAGCATTTAATAAAAAAAATCCGATCTGAAAGCGGAAAATATGCAAAAACACTAATTTGTACAGATGATGACACAGAGGGAGAAAAGATAGCTTTCGATTTGGCTAAGGAAATAATAAACAACTATCAAAGATCTATAATTAAAGATATGACTACTAATTCAGTACTTAAAGCAATCGGTAATGGTCGAGATATAGATATGAAGATGGTTAATGAACACATATCTAAAAGAACAGTCAACAGAATTATAGGGTTCAATCTGTCAGTAACTGATATTAGAAATAGATCAGAAGTTGGCAGAGTCATTACTCCAGTATTATCACACATAGAGAAAAACGCTCAAAAGTCTGGAATCATATATAAAAACCTTCAATCTGACGGAAAAAATGTAAAGCTAATCTTTGATTGCTTCAATATGGATAGAGATACAATAAAGGGTATTACTGAGCAACTTTCAAACATTACCAAGATTGAATTGATCCAATCTGATGAAAATGAATTACTTGATAGCAGCACACTTTGGAATGGTAAGCAAGCGATGATTAATATTGCCAGTTCATTGAATATGAAAGTGATAGAAGTTTTCAATCATTTACAGGATTTATACGCAGAAGGTTTAATATCATATTTTAGAACCGACTCCTGTTCTGTTTCGGATGATGATGTTAGCACCCTTATCGAATTAGCAAGTGAGTTTGGAATCGTTCCTGACTCAAGAGAAAGTATTATATCTAGAGCTAAAAAAGGGAATGATAAATTATCAAAGATTGAGAGGGTTCAGCATAGTCATGGCGCATTAATTCCCTTAAATCCACACTTCAATCCATATGCTCCATTATCTTCTCTATCTGATAGAGATAAAGTTTATAGTTTACTAGTGAGACACACTTTGAAAGCTGTAAAAAAACCAGCAATCATAAAAGTAGCACGTTTCAAGCCTGATTTAAGCAGTATTAACAATAAAGAGTTTTTTAACATAATCTCTCAGTACAGAGATAAGGTTGATTATAAATTTATTTCAAGAACAATTAAGAGTCACGATAAGCCTGAGTTTCCATACTACCCAGAAATTTTACCTAATGGTGTAAACTTAGGCATTGAAAAAAGGAGTAAAGATTGCGGTCATAGGTTAATTCAAAAAGATCTAATGGTTGCATTATTGTTGGTTAGGTATGGATTGTCACGACCAAGTACTTTTGCATATCACTCTGATAAGATATCAAAAAGATATATAAATGATGAAAACACCTTAAATGCTCATGCGAAAAGCTCATTACTTAAAGCAAGCCAGGTTGCACCTGTACTTTGTGATTTAAAAACATACCATGAACTAGACAATATCTTTGCAAATAATGAAATGACGCTTCATGAAAGGATTGCTTTATCTCTAGAAATCATAACAAATAAAGATACAGCAGAAGGTCAAACAACAGAAAAAGTCAAATCGAGCGAAATTTCTCCATTTAGATAAAGAAGTAAAAAAATGGTTTGATTATGTCAAACCATAATGATAATCTTCTCCACAAATAATAAGAGTAGCATGACATCGATCACGTTTTGCAAAAAATAATATAAAAAAATAAATAAATGGAAAAGAAAAATGGGTATTAAAAAGTATGTGAATCAAATTGGCGCAGGTATTGCGAGTACTAAACAATTAGCAATGCTTACTCCAGCAGTTCAAAAGATTGTTTCAGAATTTTCTCGTGAAGAGATCAAAGAAGCTCTTGAAGATGACGCAAAGCTGCAAACTTTTGCGGAAACTGTTTACTCAAAACTACCTATTGGTATTAAAGCTAAGCTATCAAAAGAGTGGTTTATTGAAGAAATGGTTAAGCGCAAAGATCTCCTTATGTCTAAAAAGAGCAACAAAAAGAAATTGCGTAAAAAGAAAAAGTAAAATTTCTTAAATATTTTGCAAAAAATACTTGCCTCGCCTATCTTTATGTATATAATTCAGAATACAAATCGATGAGGCGAGGCAAGAAGATGAACTTATCTACCGAACAATACAAAAGCATTATCGCTAACTCCTTAGCAATAGCACAAAAACAAGGCCGCATCGGTCTTTCACTTTCTGAAATCGCTACTGAAACTAAACAGAAGCGACAATTCCTAAAGCTAGCCAGCTCTGACCTGAAAAAAGATTCAGTTATTGATCACAAATATGATGGTGGTTTGCCAGTACTTACTTTTACTGGTGATGAAGCATACCTAGAAGCTCACCCCTTACCAGAAGGCTTTAGCTTTGCTGAAGGCGGTTTCCTTGCGGAAGCATCTAAATCCTTGAAAGGCTCAATTGTTCAAGGTGGCTCAAAAGAACCTAAAGTTAAAGCTTCACCAGCAATCAACATTGAGAAGAACACTCAGGCTAACACCATTTCAAATGATGATAGTGACATCCTTGTTGATCTAGCAAAAAGTATGATTAGTTACATTTCTAAAAACAGAAATGATGACAACAACTATTTTCATGCTGACCCTTTCTTCAAAGATGCAAACCTTACAGGCTATACAATGGATGACCTGCTGAATGTTTGTGGGGCGTTAGCAAAAGAGGGTTATTTGAAAGAAGATGACCTCTTGAGTGAGTTACAGGATGCAAACCTATACATTGTTGAAGATAACTTTGATAATGTTGAAAAAATGAGTGATGCTGAATTACAGTCACTTATCTCTAACTACGCACCAGAACCGTCTGTGGTTACAAGTCCTGTAGCTGTTAACACTGGAAGTGCATCAGCGCCAGCATCGGCACCTAAACCTCAAACCACTGCCAAATCGACAGAAAGAGAAACTTTGTCTATAGCAAAATCTGAAACTAAGCAACCTGTGGAAATGAGTGATTACCTCAAACCACTATACAAACTTGATATTGCTAAAGTGTCAGATTTAAATAGAAAGGAGAAACGTCAAGTTTCAGGTGCTATCATACGACAAATGTTAGCTGAGAAAGGCGATAGTATGAATAAAGCCAACCTTTTTGAGCTTACTAAGCCTGTACTCAATGTATCAATGCCTACTTTCTCTTCCTGGCTTGAAGAGCTTGTTAATGAGGGTGTTATTCACACCACAAAAACGAAAGCTCGACTAATGTACCTGGTTGAAGGTGAAACTTCAGATATCGGTCTTCTACAAAAAGTTGAGGATCTGAAATTACCTAAAGAAGAGCGTAAATTTAGCACTGTACTTGATTGGGAGCTTGCGACTTCTAAAGAAGTGGCTCAATCAGTATCGACTGAATCAATCACTCAAGAACAACCTGTTCAAACACAAGAGCATAAAGTAGACCCATCAGATGCATTTGGAGACGATTTTGTTTTTGAAGCTTTCCCTAGCTCTATGAGTGAAAGCTCTAACGAAAATGAACTTACGGATGTTCAGCAAAGCGGTATTGAGCAAAAGCAAGAGCCTGTGGTTGATTCATCTGCTGCAAACGTACAGCAAGCAACCTCAACTGAGAGTCCAGTCAACATGTCTCAGCAACTAGAAGCTCTTCTTGAAGAGGTTATGGGCAGTATTGATAAGTTGAACGGTAATAATCAAGCTCAGAAAATCGGCTTAGAGGTTTCTCAAAGTATTGCTCGACTAGTGAATTATACCGTTGAGCGTGAAGAGGAATGTAAGAAGTGGCGAGATGCAACTAAGCAATTTCTTACTCAAATCAAGTAAAGCGTAATCATACAAAAGGAGGCTATAAAGCCTCCTTTTTTAATGTCTGTAATCTCAATACAAATCCTTTCTCAAAACACGAACACATTGAAATTCAGGATGATACAGCGCTAAAAACGATAGTTATAATATTCTGATAGGATAATAAAAATAAGATCATGGATTAATTTTGCGTTGGACATCTGTAACACCAAACGTCACATTAGAAGATATGAAAATCATGTCAGATCTACTGTCGAAAGAGCTTTCTTCAATTTATGAATTGGCGATCTTGATGATTTGAGGTAAATGCTACAGCAGTAATTTAGTTTTTTGGTAGGATATTGGGTTATTGGGTTATCGGGTTATTAGGTGGCTAGGTTAGTGGGTTAGTGGGTTAGTGGGGTACTTAGTATCCAGCTAATTATTGGTTAATTTAGTCAATAAAAAAGCCCCTTTCGGGGCTTCAATTATCAATTCTTGTCTTATGCTGCTTCTTTTAACTCAACTTCTTCTTTTGGAAGAGGTTGTAGTTCGAAAACAGTTTCTTCTGAAGATGGTGACGTAAACATAATATCTTTTAGTCGCTCTTCAAGCATGTTACGAACGCCGCGAGCGCCTATCTTACGCTTTAATGCCATATCAACGAGCTGATCTAGAGCTTCATCGGAAATGACTAGCTTGTTACCATCCAACTCAAACAGCTTCATGTATTGCTTTAGAATTGCATTCTTTGGTTCTGTGCATACACGAAGAAGTTCTTCTTTAGTAAGCTCGTTCAATACAGCAATTGAAGGTAGGCGACCAACAAATTCAGGGATAAGTCCGAATGAAACTAAGTCTTCATGTTCCAAATCTGCTAGTGCGTTTTTAGACTCTTCAGCTTTATCAGCATTCTCATCTCTAAAGATGCCAATATTTACAGATTCCGACTTTTTCTTCTCTTTTAAGAGTTCTTCAATACCAGCAAATGAACCACCACAGATAAATAGGATGTTAGATGTATCTACCTGAAGGAACTCTTGCTGTGGATTTTTACGTTTGCCCGTAGGTGGAACAGAAGCAACGGTGCCTTCAATAATCTTCAATAAAGCTTGTTGGACACCTTCACCAGACACATCCCTTGTAATATTTGTAGATTGCGCCTTTTTAGCGATTTTATCAATTTCGTCAATGTAGACAATGCCTTTCTGCGCCTTTTCTACATCGTAATCGCAATTCATAAGAAGGCGCTGAATAATTGTCTCTGTATCATCACCGACATAGCCAGCCTCAGTCAGGGATGTTGCATCACAAATAGCGAAAGGAACACCAAGCATTTTAGCTAGTGTTTGAGCAAATAGTGTTTTACCAGTACCTGTTGGACCGATAAGTAAAACATTTGACTTATCAAGCTCAACATCGTCATTTTCTTGAGTTGCATTGATTCGCTTGTAGTGATTATAAACAGCAACAGCAAGTGTCTTTTTAGCTTCATCTTGACCAATAATGTACTGTGACAAGTAGTCAAAGATTTCTACTGGTTTTGGAGTGCTCAACATCACACTTTGAGCTTGATCGTTAGCCATGCTTTCTTTTAACAGATCATATGATGTTTTTGAGCATTCGCCACAAATAAATACATTTTTGGTTGCTCCGTTTACTAAATCACCACGTTTTTCCGAGCAGAATGAACAATGATGTTGCGCCTTTGGTTTATCAGTCATGAACTAAACTCTTTGTTAATTTGTCTTTGTATGTGATGATTTATACCAATCGCCACAACAAATGTCAATCTAAACAGTCAATTCATTGGTTTTTCTTTGCTTTTTGCTTGTTTCTGGAGATATTTCTTTAACGGAACCCCAGTTTAGACCCTGCTCAGCATCGACAACCAATGGAACAGAAAGGTTAACAATTTTTTCCATTTTGTTTTTAATTAATAAATAAAAACTTTCTGCTTCATCAGGGTGAACATCAAAAACTAGTTCATCGTGAACTTGTAGAACAAGTTTGCTCTTCATCTGTTGAGTATCAATTAAATCGGAAACTGAACACATTGCCATCTTGATCAGTTCCGCCGCACTTCCCTGCATTGGCGCGTTAACAGCCTGTCGCAAAGCTTTATCCCTCAGGCGTTCATCATTGGAATCTGCATTTTCAATAAGGATTCTTCTACCACCAATGGTATTAACGTAACCATTTTTAATCGCAAATTCTCTAACACCGTTTAAATACTTCTCAACCTGAGGATACCTAGAGAAGTAGAGTTCCATATAACGTTGAGCCTCTTGAACAGTACTGTTCAAGTCTTTGGCTAAACCATACTTTGTCATTCCATATATGAGACCAAAGTTAATAGATTTAGCAGCACGTCTTTGATCGTCCGTAACTTGAGATTCTGGAACGCTAAATACCTCAGCAGCAGTTGCTCTGTGTATGTCCTTGCCATCTTTAAACGCTTGTAACAGTTTAGGGTCTTGCGACAAATGAGCTAAAATTCTCAGTTCGATTTGAGAATAGTCCAGAGATAAGATCCTTCCATCAAAAAACCGTGAAACAAATGCAGTTTTAACGTGCTTAGCGATCACATCCTTAGATGGCAAGCCCTGTAAGTTAGGGTCTATGGTACTAAGCCTGCCAGTTGCAGTTACATCTTGAGTAAATGTACACTTGATTAATGGCTCGTCTTTACTAACCCTTGTTATTATTGGTGAAACTACATTGTTTTTAATGTAACTATACTTTCTGAAGTCAAGTATTTTTCCAATAACTGTATGTTTGTTTTGCAATTGTCTTAAAGCTTCTTCATTAGTACTTCTGTTTTTTGGTGCAGGAAGTTTGAGTTTGTCATAAAGAACTTCAGCTAATTTAGCTGGTGAATTAACATCAAACTCAGTATTCGTTATGCTTTTTATTTCAGATTCTAATACAGCAACCTTCTTAGCCAAATTGTTTAGCATAGACTGTAATAGATCATAGTTTACGACAACACCTGTATCCTCCATGCTAGCTAAGGAGAAGGCTGATGGTATTTCTATATTACGGAGGTAGCCATCGTTATTCTCACGCCTCAGCAGTCTGTGAACTTGTCTACAAGCCCTCAATGAAGCATCAGTCTTATCTGCAATGGCAGCGTAAACCTCATGAATGTTTTCACTTTTATTGATTAATCGATCTGGCTTTAAGTTGATTTTAACCAAATCAGAGATTCTTTGACCAAAAGAGGTTTTACTTTGTCTAGAATCTAGGACGTAGTAACCTAAATCAAAGTCTGAAATAATTCTGTTTTTGAACCCATAATCAAGGTTTAGCGCTTTAATTATTTCTTTTGTATTATTCGTTGCAACCACAACATCTTCATTTCTTGAAATGAAATTAAGTAGCTCTTTTAGTTCTGGACTATTAAGTCTGAAAATATATGTTTCTGATTGGTCTGGTGATATAGAAATTACTTCATTGTTCGCGCACAGAGTATCTGTATAAATGTAACAAGACTTCTTCTTTCTAATGTGATGAAGCGCAGCTTCTAAGTTTTCCTCTCCAACAATAGCTCTAGAGTACAAAGAACCATCAATAGTAAAACCTGACTGTAGACGGTCTGCATCAGGAAGCCAGTAGTACATCTTGTTGTTTTTGTAGCTATCATAAAGCCTTTCTGGATCTATGGCTTTTCTAGAAATTGATGACAGCATAAATGATTGTGATGAATTTCCAGTTAATAATCCAACACGGTTTTTAAGCTCATCTTTACTAACGGAAATTGAAAAGTTTGAATATAGCAAATCATAAAATGATTCACTTTTAGAGTTTTCATTTATAAACTTTGCAATCAGACTCGGATCACTCATGCATACAGGCTCAAAACCTTGATCCATATCTCCGCAAACAGCGAGAAACTCTGGGATAAGAGCTGGTGTGATGCCTAGAACGTTTCGAATTATTTGCTCATCAATGATTTGATTACTATTAAGTGAAAATACTAAAGAACCTTCACCTAGAAACTGACAAAACGAGCGGTTATTGGTAGCAAATATGAAACTTTTATCTTTTGTAAGGTTCGCAGCAAGATCAACGGGCTTATCAGTAAATGTTACGTTGTAACCTAGTGCTGACAAAATTGATTTAGCTTGTTGAACATCTGGACGGTTTTCTTTGCTTTTGTCAAAGAAACATGATGTGAAGTCTGGCAAGTAATCTTTCAACAAGGTTCTTGCTGTCATTGTCAATACAGGTATATCAAGCTTTTCACCGACGAAAAGCGAATTCCCATCAATAATTGCAGTGTTCTTAATGCTCATTTTATACTTTCTTAAAAATTAGTTTCCTCCATTATATCAAATCCCTTCTTACGGTGTAAGAGGGGATTTGGAGGTTTGATGAGCACCATTATCTTCCTAAGCAACAAGGGACTAACTTATCAAGGTTTTCCTTATCGCAATAAGGTATTCCAAAGCCAGGATCTTTGTTTAATGGAAAGACATCTGGGTCGGAACTTGGAAAAGTAAAGTTATCTTGTAGGTTTGCTGTGTAGCAAACATTCAGAGAGCCTGGATCGTTCATATCAAGTGGTTTGTATGCAAAGTTGTTGTCAGCAATCCATCCATCAGGAACCTGCTTTAGATAAGAACCTTCAATTAAATCCTTAAATTTAAAGCCTGATCCTACTGAGTTGCCTTCTGACTTATAGACTTCCATTGCAGCAATTATTTGCGAACGTTCGTTACGCATTCTAGCGGCTTCAGCTTCAACAGTATTGCTGTTAAAGGCATCCCCCCCATAGTAGAGTGCTGCTCCACTTACAATCGTTATTAAAGAAATAGCGACTATAGCAATAATCATATTAAACACTTTAGTATTCCTCTTTATTATTATTTATTTGTTATTAATTTATTTATTATTTTGTTTAATATTACGTCTAGAGGGGTGAATAATCAAGATAAATGTGAGCTTGATCACTAAGTGGTTTGATTAATACTCCCAATCAATGTGTTTTTTTACAGCTATTGGTTTTTCGAAGTAGTTTAGAGCATCAAATCCAAGCGCTTCACCTTTATTGTTTATTCTGACAAATCCCATTCTTTTATATCTACTAACGGCTTCAGTAAGAAGTTTTCTTTTGTAAACGCGAAGGGAAGCAGGATGTTTTTTGGGTGCCACTCCGATTTCAAAAGTTAAGTACAAACTATTCATCCCTTCAAGAATGTTCACCACATACCATCTAATATCCAAAAAAATCTCGAATAGTTGATCGGGTACACCCATGATAGGTTTCCCATTATGGATTGTTACAGGAAACATGTCTGAAGCGGCAGGGGAGAGAACGTAGGTATGGTCTAATTTTCCTCTAAACCCCCTCCTAAAGTTTTGAAACTCATGACTTAACTTATCAAGAAGTACAAGCTCCTGATTTTCAGGGTATAGTTCGAAAATTTTGTTTTTATTTTCTGTAGTTTTATCAAACATCTTACTTTTCTTTTTGGTTTGTTGTAATATGAAAATAAAATACAATAATAAAGAGGACAATTCAATGGTCGATAAAAACCAAGAAGGTTCAGCAATAGAAGCCCAAAAAATATTTGAAATGATTTTAAAAAGAAAAGGCATTGCTGATTACGGCTATAACGATGAAAGTCTTAAAGATTTTGAACCAGCTATAAAACTATCTTTTTTCAATTCTAACGATGCGTTTCTACCAAGCTGGATGTTAAGATCGGACGAAATCTCAGTAATGATGTCTGGAAAAAGGCTTTGGGATGTTTTGTATAGAGGCAATGCATCTGCAATGATGGGATACACAACCACCCCAATCAAGGATGGCATGGAAATTCCTGACTCGTATAAGAAGCATGATGTAGCAACATCTGATGATATACCTTTCGCTTTAAAAGTGTTGATGTGTCAATTAGCCCTCCAACAAAGATTGGTTTTAAAAGATAGAAAATTCAATGTTCAGAATGACGTTGGTTTTTATCTAGCGGGAAACGGTACTGTTGAAGATGGTGAAACCATAGAATTTCCCGATGTTGACTATTCATTAGCGTATGAATGGAATAAAATATCCTTTGATTTCAATAAGCAATATAAAGTAATTAAGCCTGAATTGGAAAATAATAAAGAAATTGAAGAGTTTAGTGTAGAGCTAAGCGAATAAGGTTAAAAAATGGAACAAGATTTCGACGCGATATACACTGGAAGAGCACAAACAGTTAACGTGCCATCAGTAAACCCTTCTGAAATAATAAAGAAAAAGCGTGAAGCTCAACAGAAGGATTCGGATTTCAAAAGCAAATCCGATGTTGTAAAACAAAGGAAATCACTGGAGATTAAGAAGAAATCTGCAAGAATTCGAGATTTTACGAATACAGTTTCGGAAATTTCTCCTTTGATTGATATTTCAGCTTCAAACTGTTCTTCGGATAATGATTTCAAAGAATCACTATTAACGTATTACTGTTTGCAGCAGAAGATCAAGCAGCATGTTTTTGAGAACATGGGGATAACGGCGTATACACCTGAGATAAAGTCATCTGGATTTAATCTTGGACACAATATTTCTAAGCTGATTAGCTCTGGTGCATTAAATAACTTTGAAGAAGAAAAAGTTAATCTAATTATTGATATGATTACTGAACTTAATAAGTCCAGTAACGTGGTTAGAGAACTATATGAACAGAATGTTATTACATCCGATACGCTCGTGAACATAAAATGCTCTATCTTTCCATATGCAATTAAGATAGAAAGTATTTTAGATCAGATGGGTTTCTATGGTGATAAGAAACTTGTTCATGTTAAGTGGTTCCACAATATGTCTCTTACTTTAGCTAAAGACATTGCATTCAATTGGGATAAATATAGCGGCTTCCGTGAACGAGAGGTATTGTTTGAGAATATGCTCAAATATTGCTGTGAAATATCAATGGATACATGGTTGGAACAAATTCTAGAGTCTTTAGACTCTGATTTCGTACATATAACTGAAACCAATTTGATTAATCATCTTCCTAAATTCAGGGCTGCGACTAGAAAGTTTACAATGGGATATGAGTCCCATCACAAATACAATTTTGAATGGCTTGAAAGTGAATTTTCATCGTATGTTTATGCCTTACTTTCTGATAAAAAAATTTCACACTTTAATAATAAACAGAACGGGATTTATATTGGAAAGCTTGTGAAACTAGTAGACGAAACACTTGAAAAGTCTTGGATTTCATGGTCAGAAGAAATGATTGAAATGGTTCAAAATATGTCTCAACAAGATAGAAAGGAATGGTTTCAGGGAGAGGGTAGTAAGCCTATGAAAACAATTGGAATTAAAGAGGATTTAATTTCATTCATAGATGAGGATATCCATAATCATTTAGAACTGTTTACTGATCAGTCCGACCTTGAGCAGCGCTCAAAAACTAGATTGGCAATTTTATGGGGTATGAGTAATGCGATTTGTAAGAAAAAAAGTAGCTAGTGTTGCTTTAGCCGTAGGGCTTGTATGTTCAGGGAATGCTTTAGCATTCCCAACAATCGATTATCCTGAAATTCCTCCTAGCGTTTTAGAGAATATTCGCAAGGTGAAGCAACACGGTGAATTGATTGCTACTTATACCACTTGGATTGACCAAAATGTAAATACTTACTTAATGAGGATTGAATCAACATTAGGTATTAGCTTTATGAAAAACAATAAAACACTAAAGCTAAATGAAAGCCTCCATAATCTTAAAGTGCAAGAGCAAAGCCAACCATTGACAAATGTTTGTGCGATCATCGCTAAAAGACCAACAGCTACAAGTAATACTGGGAACGCTCAGAAAACTGCTAATGAAGCAGATAATTACGCTTATAATTCAGTTGCATCTTACTCTTTGAATACCAAAGATAGAAGTGCTTCAGATCGTAAGGTGAAAATAATTTCATCTGATTCTGAGCGAAATATTAACACTCAGGCTGGAAGGGTAGCGGAGTTTAATAGTAAAATAGTAAATAACTATAAAGAATTAAAGCCTGGATTTTCTGATATAGAGCTTTCAGATTCTGAGCGTATTGAAGCATTGCAAGCACAAATAGAAGCACCAATGTCTACGCAAGGTGACTATATGATGAATCCAAATGCCTTTTTAAATTATTCACAAAAAGAAGAAGAGGCAATGAAGGATTTCGTTAACTTGGTTATTCCACCTTATGTTAATCCTAACGCGTATGCAAAAGCTGGTGATGATGATGAGTTAATAAAAGACCTTTCTCAACAAGTTAAACGATCTGCATTGCACTCGGTTCTTTCTAATAATGTTGCAGAAAGAATTCCAAACGATGAAGGAGTCTCTAAACTTGCGTTACTAAATGAAACTGATAAGTACTACTGGAAAGGTGAAGATTCATCTGGTGGTGTTGAGGATACATTTGTAACCAGATTGAATACTGAAGTTTTAACCATGACTTCAACACCAATCATGAGAGAACAGGCTCTGATGATGGCTACAAGAATTCAATATGCTATAGATGAGTATAAGCAAAATCTAGAAAAAGAATACATGCTGGCAAATGAAATTATAGAAAAAACCAACGGGTAATAAAATGAGCAAGAATAAAGGTTCAGATATTGCGAAAATTCTCCATGAAAGAATAAATAAATTCATTTCAGGTGAATTTCGAGAAGAATTAAGAGAGATAATTTATCAAGAAAATCAATCTGATAAGATGAAAAGTCAGATGGAAAATCTTGATAAGGTATATGCCGAAATGGGCATTGAGAAAGAACCTGAAGAGGGTGCGTACACATATGATGATGTAGATAACGACTTATGTAAGCGCATAAAACCTTGGATGGAAGGGTTCGAAAGATGGTTCCCTGAAGATTACATCCAGGCTTTTGACATCTACTTTAATAATACTAACACTTGGGATGCAATCAACACTTATGGCAATAATATTAGCCATACACGTCATGTAAACCAACTAAGAACTGTTGGTAAAGAGTTTAGCCCATTAGAAGCTGAATTTTCAGCAGAAAATTTATTAAAAATTTTCCACGAATATGGTTTTGATATCGCAGAACTAGACCACAAAAACAACGTTATATTGAAAGATTTAATTGATTACAAACTAGAACATGGAATGTTATCGCTAGAAGATTTAAAAGAGGTTGCAGCTATGCCCGAGTATAAAGATAAAGTAGATCCAGAAGAAATCAAAAAATTAGAAGAGCAGCAAGAGGCATTGAAAGCTGATGATACTGATATTGGTTTAGAGTCTGAAGCCAGCGATAAGGTTTCTAATAAGCCTGAAGATGAACCTGAATCAGATAATAAAGATGGTAAAGGAAATCGCTCAACTAACGATAACCCATACTCGAAGGGGGCTAAAAGCCCAAGGCAGTCTGTTGAGCAAGGTGGCATGTCTACACCTGACAATGACAAAGCTGATGCCATCCCTTCAGGCTTGCAACAGCAAGCGGCACCTCAGAGACAGTCTGGTGGACAACCAATATACGATCCTTTATATGGTGTAACGAAAGGTGTTTCAGGGATTTTTAGAGGCGCTAAAGACATTACGATGAGCGCTTTTAGTGCTTATGCTGCAAGAGGTAAACAAGCCCCAAGCCTATCAGAAATTGGTCATGAAATGACTTCAATTGCTGGTTCTCTATCTAGCCTTAGTGAACAGGATCGTCTTAAAGCATATTCTAAGCTTGATGAGAAAACAGCAGCTTTCAATGAGATTGCTAATTATAAGAGCCAAAAAGCCAATAATTCTCATGTTAAGAAAGACCTTGATGAGGGCATGGAGCTATTCAAGCAAACTAAGCAACAGATTGATGACTTTAAAAAATCAAATGAAAGTAGTCTAAGCGAAGAAGAGAAGTCGCGTTTAGAAAAAATGCAGGAAAAGCTTGCTGAAATCCAGAAGGCGATTTCTGAAATGCTTGAAAAGTTCTGCCAGAAAGTTAGTAGTATGTTAACTCGATAAAAAAGGAGCCGAAAGGCTCCTTTTTAGATTAAGCAACTTCCAAACTTAATTGCTCAATGATTGACTTACTTTTATCGCTAATATCGGCAGAAGCTATATAGGAATCAATAACTTCAGATAGATTTGTTTCGGCAACTTCTGTTTGAGATGCAATCATCAAGTTTTTAGCAAATTGATCTTTATTCTCTGCAATATTTGTTACTGGAACAAAGTTTTCTTCAAATACTACTTCCTGGTGTGGAACTTCAATTTTTGTTAAACCATCATCAGGAGTCCAAACTAGAAAGGATGGATCAGAGTCTTTTGGCGTTTCTCGCACAATGGAATTGCAAACAGATTTTCTTTCGTTTGGGCTGGACACTGAATCCCATGTTCCAAACACTATCGCATCTGCACTACAAAGCTCCATATCAATCTCATTGTACTTGTTGCATAGCACAACTGATTTGCCAGAAATTGCAAACGCATCATCTACAGGAATGTTTGTGAATCCGTTCGGAAGTTGATCGTTGTAGTAGATTTTCAAATTGTGAATATCTTCTTCATCTTCAATCTTAAAATCTTCTACTACAGTGTCGCTCCCAACGATATTGAACAAACCAATCTTTTTCAGCATGGAAATGGAGTTACACTCTGACCCGTTCTTCTGATAAACAATTGGATTACATTCAGAGAATAGATCTAAGAACATTTCTAAAGCTTCATATTCGAAATTCTTCCTAAATACATTTCCAAATAGAACAATCTTCAACTCATTTTCATTTGCATAATTAATAGCATATGAAAGCTTTTCTTTTAACGTTTGGGTGAAGCTATCATCTAAGCGCCCCTTTGGAGCACTTTTTTCTGCACATAAGTTGATGTTGTTTAGGAACATTAGACCTTTAAATACACACTGCATAAAATCCCCACTTAGTGCTTATGAATTGTTTGATTACAAAGAGGGCAAAAGCCTGTACTTTCCAAAAGAACTTGTTTTTGTCTTTTAGCGTTGTTCAGGTTAGCTTCTTCAGTTTTTAAGTTTTGACCGTGTGTTCTAATTTCACTTCGAACAGTGTTAATCTCAGAGATTAAAGACATAATATCATTCACGTTCTGAACTTTCGGAGTTAGATTGAACTCTTTAGGAAGTTTAGACAGCAAAGTGATAGTAGACTTACAATCTTCAATGCCGCTAATGATTTCCTGAAGCTCTGAAATTGGCTTCACATCAGGCTTAGGAAGTTCAACACCCTCAATCGACTTCAATGTTCGAATAGTGTGGTTAAGCGTGGTCATTTCATTGATTAAAGATTCAAGCTCAGTAGTTTCTACAACCTCAGGAACAACAACTTTCATATCTTTCAAATTGCTGATCTCAGTCATTACAGACTGAATCTTTTCCATTTCGAAAACAATCTGAGACAATTCGTTTGTGTCATAATATTCGACAGATTCTACTTTCATAGACTGAACTGCTGAAACCGCTTCAATAAAGCTTTGTTCGGCTTCCATCTGTTTGATGAGGTCAGTTAGTCCTTTCTCAGATTCTGAGTTTTTCTTGATAGTGCTAATGGCTTCATCTAGCTCTTCCAGGTCAGCATGAGATTTTTCCATTTCTCTCAGGGCTAGAAGTTTAGAGTCTAGCTTTGCTAGTGACTGTTTACTGCTTAGGTGATTCCTGCGATGCATGTCCACCAATTCATGATGGCGAGAAATCATCTTTTGAATTTTTTTGGAATTATCATCCAAGTTTAGCATTTCAGCTTTTTTATGCTCTGAAACGCTCTTGTCGAGAATGAATGACGCATCATGCTGATCACTAATATGAATGTTCACATCATTGACTAAAGGCATGAACAAAACTTCATCTAACCATTCAGGGGCTTTTTCACCGCTCGTAGAGCGATTAATCTCTTCCGCATTTTCATCAAACAATTGATAAAGGGTTTTCTTTTTGCCCTTTAATGAATATTTAAAGCTAAGTGTATAGTCTTCTTCAAGACCCAGTTCAACTTGTAAAAAGTCCATATTATCGCGAACTTGATTGTCGCGACCTTTATTGAGCATTACCGCTTCAATAGCTTGAACAATAGCTGTTTTACCAACATCGTTGTCACCAACGATGTAGTTTACAAATGGTGATAGCTCTAGATACGTGTTTTCATGTTGCTTGAAGTTGGTCAGGCGTAAATGCTTAATGCCAATGTTTTCGTGCAAAGCGCTTTCTTCACTTCCATCAAGACCTTGAACTTTAATATTTTCGTGGTCGATATCTGAAAGCACTTCACTTACAATTTTTCCACCCTTGCGCTTTAGGTGATGAATTCTACCTTTACCCATGAAGCGTTCTGGTTCTTTATGAGTGATGTAGATTACCTGTACACCAAGCATGGTAGAAAGTGAGTAGAGCATCGAAGCGAACGATTCTGCGTATCTTGGGCTAACTGCTGCATCAGCTTCATCTAAAACTAAGAATCGACGGTTTGTAGTTCGGCACAAGCAAATGAAGCGAAGACCAATAGCAATCAGGTTTTCGATACTACCACCTTTATCAAGGTAAACATCGCGAAGCTTGCCTGAAACGGTTTGAACCTCAATTGATAGTGTAGGTCTGCCGCGTTTGTAGCTGTTATTTAATACAACTCGGTCACACTCATCATTGTGAGGCATAATCTCTTTGATTTGAGTTGTAAGAAGATTCTCATACAGCTCTTTTGATGTGGCTTGTGTTTGAGAGTAAATGCCAGCCAGTGCTTGTGCTACTTCATCCTTATTTGCAAGGTATTCACTTGCCTCGTCTGAAGCAACCATTAGCTGAGACTTCTCAACAACAAGAGCCTGTTGATATCCTGACAGCTTGACCAAGCTGTTTGAAATATCAGTTCTGTAATTATCTAACTGCTGGACAGATACACTATTCATATTTACACCTATCACTGACCAATTTTTTGTTCAATGTTTCTGATGTTATCTCGAATATTGATTGCCTGTTGGTATGCCTGTGGAATCACCTGCTGATTATGAGCTTGGTTACTCGCAAGAAGCTCTTTCAGCTCTTTTAATGATTGAACGCCATACTTTTCTTTCGCGATTTGAGTAAGCTGCTTCATTCGCTTTTCTGATTCGCTTAGTCGAGTTTGCAGTTCAATTAACTTATTAGAAGAGGCTAATTCAATTTGTTGAATCTCACGGAATTGCTCAAGAAGTTGAGCATCACTTAATGAAGCGCCCTGTTCTTGGCTTACTAGACCGTTATGCTCTTGGTGATGCATATGCCCATTATCTTGTTGACCGATGTTTTGATCATGCTGAGTAAATTGTGATGTTTGAGTCATCATTTAATTCCTATATAAAAAATATTTGTTAAGTAAATAATACATAAAAAATGTTAAAAGTCAACTCATGCTTGGAGCGTTATCTTGCGATTTTTTAAGGGCAATTCTATGGATTTTAGTGCCAGCGCCTTTCTCAATCTCTTTAACAAATCTACTTGTATTAGTTTCAATTGTTGAGTTATCGAAAGTTTTTCTGTATTTCGCATAAGAGATAGTAAGTTTCTTTTTAGCTCTTGTGATTCCAACATAAGCAAGTCTTCGGGCTTCTTCAACATCCTCATAGCTCGGCTCGTCTGTCTTACCAATCATGCTTTCTTCATCAAATCCGATCATATAAACATTATCAAACTCTAGACCTTTGCTTGCATGTAGAGTCATAAGCTTAATTTTTGAGTCTCTTTCACGATCCAACTCTGGGTTTTTATCAACCATAAAAATTAAGTCATCAATAATGTCATCCATAGAGAAACCTTGGTCTAGATTTTTATGGATTCGATCAATTATAAACTTAACATCTTGTATGTGAGCTTCTAGCTCTGCTGACTCAACCTTTTTCTTATTTTTTCCATCTTTAGGTTTTAAGTACGCATCCCATACTTTAGCAAGCACATCGGTAATAAATTTTGGTGAATCTTTGTATTTAACAGCTTTTCTTAATTCTTCTGAAATTTCTAGAAGAGGTTGAATTTTTTGAGCATAAACCTTATATCTAGCGCCACTTTTTGCAGATTTTGAAGTCAGTTTGTCCTGGCTTTTAATCTTTAAAAACTCATGAACGTTAACACCATCAGCAGCCATTGATTTCTTCGCTGCATCAAGTGATACGCCTAGTGTAGATGCGTTAATTAGTCTCATGCCAGCCATGCTATCGTATGGGTGGAATATGAATCGGATAAGGGCAATTGCATCCTTTACATGTTTCTTCTGATAAAAGCTAACGTCACCAATGATTTCATATGGAATATCACTAGTAACTAAGAACTTTTCCAGTTCTCTCTTTGTATTCCTATTTCTATAAAGAACAGCAATTTCTTTTCCTTCAATTCCTGCAACCAAGTCTCTCTTAATTGCTCCTGCGATGGACTCTGCTTCATGCGTTTCATTGTAAAACTCTACAATTGAAGACATGTTAGACTTTCTTGCGGCTGCTACTGCTGGCTCTTCTACAACCTGTCTTTTGTTAATCATAATGCCTGAAGACAGTCTCTGATCCATAGCTGTAGCACAAGCATTGGCGAAATTAATAATGCTTGGGTAGGAGCGGTAGTTATTATTGATATCAATTATTACAGTGTCTTTGTAACGCTTTTTGAAACCTAAAATAATGCTAATATCAGCACCACGGAAAGCGTAGATACTTTGTTTTTCATCACCAACAGTACAGATATTGTTGTGGTGTTGAGCGATTGAATCCATGATGTTCTGTTGTACACGGTTTGTATCCTGATACTCATCTAGCATTAAGTACTTGAATTGTTCAGAAAGAGCCTTAGAAATATACTCATCTTCTTGAAGCATCTTATCTGCATGTAGCAAGATATCATCGAAGTCTACACCATTGTGATCGCGACATAGCTCATTGTATTTTTTCCATACGGTAGCAGTGATACGAGCTAATTCTTCATTTTCAGAACCTATCACATTAGTCGCAATATAATCTTTAAGATCTAGCGCATTGGCACGAGCAAGACTCATTTCCTTCTGCATATCTTTCCAAGTCCATTCATTGTCTTTAATGAATTCCTTATCAAGATCTGGAAGCTCAGAAATTGCTTGCTTAAGTAGGCTAGCTGCATCAGCATCATCAAGGATAGTTAGCTCTTCCGCATTAATACCAACTCTCTTCAGATAACTGCTTTCAGGAAACTTCGTCAGAATTTCTTTAAAAATGATGCCGTGGAATGTGCCTGCACAGATGTACTCAGCATTGGCTCCAATTTCTGGCATTTCTTCAAGACGCTGTTTGATCTCTTTGGCTGCTTTTGAGGTGAAAGTAACAACCATAATGTTTTTAGGAGATATGCCTTTTACAAGCATGGTTGCACATCTGTGAATCAGAGTCTTAGTTTTTCCCGCTCCAGCACTAGCAATGATCATAACGGGACCCTCAGTGGTAACGGCAGCTAAATACTGCTGTTCATTGAGTTCCCTGTTGATTTTTTTGATGATTTTATCTAGATCATTATCCATTTTAACTTCATTCATCTTATTAAAAAATTTAGTGATTTTTAAACATTATACAATATCTTAAGGGACTAGGAAACAGTAAGATTTTGCCTTGACTAATTTAAAAGCTAGATAAAAAATATCTTTTAGATTAAAATTCAGAATTAATATTAATTTAAAATAAAAAGACTAGTGAAATGTTTGAGTTACCACCAAACCTTCCACCTGTAAAGCCAGTTAGTGAAAGCGTTATTGAGCAGTGTGTTTCATACTCATCTCAATACTTCAGAATAAATTCAAATGTAATAAAGGCAATAATACTGGTCGAGGGTGGAAAATCAGGAACGATGTCCAGAAATAGTAATGGTACTTACGATATGGGTGTGATGCAGATCAATACCATTCACCTGCCTGACATCCAAAGGAAGTATCCAACTGTCACATGGCGCGATGTTGCTTATGACCCATGTGTAAATATTGGAATTGGAACCTGGATACTAAGCAAGCGATTAAAAGAAACTAATGATTATTGGGTTGGTGTTGGTAATTACCACAGTAAAACCCCTAAGTATAGAAATAGATACTTAAAGAAAATTTATAAAGCCTACAATGGTTTATTAAAAAGAAAAGGCAAATTAAAATGAAAATAATTATTTCTGAAAAATCCAGTGTTACCAAGGAGCTTGGTAAGGCTATGGGTTGGGTTCAGAGTGGTGCCATGATTAAGGGTAAGTTCGAAGGTGAAGATGTTATTGTAATATCTGCGGCTGGACACCTGATGGGACTTAAAGATCCTCAAGAGGTTCACCCTCACATGAGCTGGGATGACCCTGTATCACTTGTCCCACTACCAACTGACTACACCTTAGTACCTATCAAAGACAGACCTGGTTCAAAATCACACTTGCAGCCAAAAGCAAGGCTTAAAGTTTTCAAAGACGTTTACGAAAAAAATAAAAGAAACGTCACTGAGATTATTATTGCAACCGACTCGGATAGAGAAGGTGAAGCAATTGGATGGGAAATAATCAACCATCTGGGTTGGAAAGGTCGTATAAGAAGAGCTTGGTTTGCTGCTGGAGTTGATGAAAAGTCACTTAAAGAGGCGATGGAAAACCTAAGAGACGCTGATGTGACAAAATCTTGGTGGAGAGCCTCAGAAGCTCGAAATTGTTCAGATTATGGCTACATTAACTTAACTATGGGTTATACATTCTATGCTGGTTACGGCAAGTTTGGTCGTGAACTTTCGCAAGGTAAAGGCTCAGAAGGTGTAATGTCAGTTGGTCGTGTTCAAACCCCTGCGCTTGGCATGATCGTTAAACGTGAACTTGAAATTAAAAACTTTATTGCTAGAGACCATTTCAAAGTATCTGCGAATTTTGATGCATTAGGCGCTGAGTTGTTCGCTGATTACCTGCCTTACGTTACAGAAGATGTAATTGCCAACAATCAAGATGGTATTTATTGGCAACCATCAAAAGTCGTACCAAAAGAGGGTGAGGCTGCACCACTGGACACACCTCTATTCGTTGATGAAGCGAAAGTTAACGCCTTTATGGATAGACTTAAACAATTTGCATCAAAAGCGGTAATTACAGGTTATAAGGAAGGATCATCCAGCCAATCACCAGATAAAACTTATGCTCTATCTGGCGCT
The DNA here is from genome assembly GCF_033339635.1 of Vibrio sp. 2092. Lineage (NCBI taxonomy): Bacteria > Pseudomonadati > Pseudomonadota > Gammaproteobacteria > Vibrionales > Vibrionaceae > Vibrio > Vibrio sp. 2092. The sequence continues at coordinate 226,517 of NZ_JAWOUY010000001.1, forward strand.
CAGAGCGCGATTGTTGGCGCGTGTGGTATTTCTGCACAAACAGCTCAGTCGATTCTTGAGGATTTGTATTTAAAAGGGTATTTGTCTTATGCTCGCACCTCTAAAGCTGAAATACCAATAAACTACCATCAGCCTCAGCGTAGAAACGAAATGCTTCAAGCTACAATGCAAATTCCTGAGCTTTCAAAGCAAGCAAAAGAGGTTGCTGATATCCACAATGGCAAACATCCAAATTACAAGCCATTCACACCTAAAACTTACTCCAAAAAAGATATGGAGCACCACGGCATAGTCCCTACTACAAAAGTAATGACGAAAAGCGATTTTGATACGCTTAAGCCTGATGGTAAAGGTTACACAACCGAACATATGCAGAAAGCCTATGTAATTGTTTGTAAGAGATATATCCAAGCACTGTATCCACCTGCACAGTATGCAACTCAAGAGATTGAAGTCACTGTACCTTGCGAAGATCTACTTAAAAGAGATGTTTCAGTATTTAGGGCGCGAGGAAAACGCGTAATCGATCTTGGTTGGAAAGCTGCATTTGGTGGAAGCACTAAAGAGTCTGTACTTCCTAAGCTTGAAAAGGGTGATTCAACACCATTACTTGAGGCATTCAAAAAAGCGGCAACAACTAAGCCACCAGAAAGATACAAAGAAGAGGACTTTCCAGATGCTATGGCTAACCTTGCTAGGTATGAGTCAGACCCAGAGCTTAGAAGGGCTTTAGCAAAAAGTGAAGGTATCGGTACTCCTGCTACACGCGCTTCAATTATTGAAATCATCAAAAAGAGAAAATATGTTGAAGTCAAAAAAGGCGTTTTCTATGCCACACAAAAAGGCATGGATTTAATTGAGGCGGTGCCTGAGTTCTTGCGCAACGCTTCATTTACTGCTAAGTGGGAAGACTATCTAATCAAGCTTTGTACACTTCGTGATGATAATAAAGCTGTTCAGATGAGAGATGCGTTCATCAAAAAACAAAGGGACGCTGTTGAGTTTCTGATAAACGACATGATTCAAAAATATCAGAACAACTTAGGTCAAAAAATTGCGAAAGCTCCTAAAGAAGTGTCACCAAACATGATTAAAGCTATTAAGACCATCTGTAAAGTGAAGGGGCTTAATCCACCAGCAAACGCAAGTTCTGATCCTGTTGTGGCTATGACATTTATTACAGAGCATCAAGATGTACTAAGAGTGCCTTCACAAGCACAGCTCAACTTAATTGAGAGAATTATAGCTGAGATCCCAGAAGCTGAAATTCCTGAGAATTATGTTGAAGACAAAAAAGTGTGTAGTGAAATAATTGAAAAGTACAAAGATCAGTTATTCAGTAAACCTACTCCTGGCATGGTGAAGTACATGAATGACCTTGCTTCTAAATGCACTGTAGAATTCCAAATGCCAGAAAATGCTGAAACTAGCGCTGAAGTTTGTTCTGCAACCATTGAAACATTGAAAAAATTAACTTCTAAACCTGTTACTGAAGGTCAGTTGAAGTTTATCGACCAAATTGCAGAAGTCGCTTCAGAGAAGCAGCAGCCAACAGAAGATGATAGGAAGTATGCGTACTGCGCTTCTCAATATATTGAAAAATACAAAAATCTTCTTAATGCTAAAGGCAGCAAATCTGGCTCAGGCTCAAAAGGAAGAGGTCGTGGTAAAGCTGGAACTGGCGGTGCTAAATCTGGTGCAGGAACTGCTAGAAAGGTTCCAAGAGGAAAGAAAACCTCAGCATAAAAAAATCAGGGTGAAAACCCTGATTTTTTATATTGAGTATCCTGAATCACTTGCGTTTTTCATGTTAGGGCTTGGCTCTGCTAAGTAAAACCCTTGAGCATAATCAATGCCTAATCCCTTTACAGCTTCGAGAATTTCCTGTGAGTCAACAAATTCAGCGGTTACAGTAATGTCATTCTGTTTAGCGTAAGAAATAATATTCTTAACTCTTTCAAGATCTTCCTTAGAATTCATCATTCCTTGAACAAGATTTCTGTCTATTTTTATATTGTTAAAAGGTAAGCTTTTTACCACTTTCTCATCCATGAACCCTGATGAAAAATCATCAGCGGAGATTTTTATGCCAGCATCTTGCAGTATCTCAAAATACTCTCTTAACTTAGGGATATCTGGAGAATGACCCGTTTCAGTTAACTCAATTGAAATTAATGATTTATTCTTACACGCTCTCAGCTCATTACACAATGCGGAAAAAAAATCATCATTCATAAGGCTTGATGAAGAAACGTTCACAGCAATAGGTTTGGAAGTGGAGTTTTTATTTATTTTATTAATAGCAAACGACACGTTTGCAAGATCCAATTGAGGTATCTCTCCATTTCTTTCCATTTCTTGAATATCGTGGAACGCAGTACTTCCATCTGTTTTTCGCAAGAGCATTTCGTAATGATGTACAGAGTTATCATTCGAAGACATTATTGGCTGAAAATAACGGACGTAGTTGGTGAAATATTTATTCATATATTTTTCTCTTTATATTGTTATCTTCAATTCTATTTATATATTTATATCTTTGCAATGAAAGACTGCGAATTGTATACTTTTAAATAAAAAGGAAACTAAAAAGATGAGTAATAACCCAGCTTTTAAATCAATTAAAAATATTGTTTCTGATATTTACTCCAAAACGACTTCAGACAACTTTTCTCAAGAAACGCTGAATGAATATAGGGGAAGTGTTTCAGAGACTGTTTCTAGGCTCTCAGACCTTCAGGGAGAGTTCGTAGATAAAGGCGATAACATGGGCGCTTATCTATGTGAATTGAAATCACTAGGGCTTTCTAGCAGCGTGGACTTAATCGCTTCCACAAGTAAGGTATCGACAGGTCAGATAAATATCGATCAGCAAGCGTCTCTGTTTATGAACAACATACAAAACGGATTATCGAAGCTGACTCTTATTTCAAAGATGGATACGCCTGAGGATGTTGAGCGAAAGCAATTTATGGCTGATGCACAATCGTTTTATGATCAAAAAACTCCTGAGCATCTCGATAGCATCAACAATCAAATCGATAGCGTGGTTAAATCGGTAATGTCTGGAGACAAGGTGTATTCAGTTACTGAAGATCTAATGTCCTGCGTTGATAAGTATGGTAAAGAGTTCTGTGACGCTGTATACACGCCTCGTCAAAGAGAGGCATTAGTAGAGTACTCTGAGCCAAAACAAGATAAGGGCTTGGTTAAAGGGTTTGGTCTTGATGGCTACAGCCAGGATGACATTGCTCGTATAGAAAGAGAGTTCCAAAATCATGCAAAAGAAAAGAACTGGGGTAAATTAGAATGGTAAGAGACTTTCTTGATTCAGAGAAGAATGTGTTTATTAGATACCTTTTGTTACTGTGGGTGGTTGTGTCCGCAATAGCATCGGTAAGCGCAAGTATATCTATTTTATTGGCATCAAATGCGACTGATGCGATGATACTAAATGCGGTGCAAAGTGATGACTTTAATGTGTGGGGTATGGTTTCCACTGTCATTACAAGTGGTGGATACATCAAAAGTGCATCATTGACTATGCTGATTGTTTATGTGGTTGTTTCATACATTTCACTGTATTTCTCATCAAGCATATTGAACCTCTATGTGAAAGACCTTCCTATTAAAACGCTGTTTAGAGCTAAATACTGGACTAGTTTCTATAGGGGAGGGGTTATGTACGATGAGTACATTCCCAAGGCAAAGGCGAAGAAAAAGCTATAAAAAAGCGGGGCATATCCCCGCTTTATTATTAGATAATTTTCTTTTCTTCGTAGGTAACTTTAATACCTTGGATCTTGTTCATGAGATTGGCTTTAGCATCACTAGATTTAGCCTCAACCTCGTAATCGAGCTTGGCGCGTTTCAAGTCGAGAATGTTAGCTTCAGACTTATTAAACTCAATTGAGATTTCATGTGACCTTGGCAAGTCTGAAATATCAGCATATCCAATGTCCTTAGCTTTCTTTCTCAAGATTCGCTGAGCTACTTGAATACGTCTAATCTGAACGTCGATTAGCTTGAGTGGATCCATAGCCGCTTCTGCTCTAGCAATGGCATCTCTAGTCTCTTTAATTTGAGACTCTACCTGCTTAAGCTTCTGACTTAGAGGTGTTTTCTTGCGACCTTGCTTATTAGCGCGTTCTGGCTCGTCAACAGGGTTATTGATAGCGTGAACAATTTCTTCCTGCTTGCGAAGTAGTAGCAGTAAGTCTTTGTCAAGCTTACCTAAATTGTCTAGTTTTCGAGCGGGACCGCCCGACAACTTACGATTAGAAAGCTCTTCCTTAATAACTTCTTCAAAGTTACGCGGAGGAATGCCTGCTGCTTTTTCTTCTTTTCTGTATTCCTTCTGAGCCGCACCAAGCCGTTGTTTTGCTCGGTAAAAAACAAGCTCAATCGGAAGTGGTGACTTGCCTGGTTTACGCTTTAGGTCTTTTTGTGCCTCTTGAAACTCATCCCAATCATCAAGAGACATACCAACAGGCGGAAGATCCGCTAGGTCTTCACTTAACCCTTCTTTTCTTTCAGTTAGTGACTTGATTTTAGCTTTAATTTCAAGTGCCTTAGCTGACTTCTTGTTAGAGATCGCTTTAAGCTCAGCTTTAAGTGCGCGAATCTGAGTCGATAAGTTATCAACTTCAACAGCAAGCTTAGTTCTTGCATTGAACAGATTTAGAATCGATTCAGACTCTTCCTTGGTCTCACAGTTATCCAAATCAAGCTCGAAATCGATTGCTGCTTTAGCCTCAAGGTAAGCAGTCCTAGAATCAGATAACTCTTTAGCAGCAATTTCTAAAGCGGTCTTTTTCGGTCTACCCTGCGTTTTCGTCTGAGTTGATTCAGTCATATGTATTCTCCACACTTAAATCGACGCGAGCAATATTATATCAAATATATAATAAATAATAGCATTTTTTAACTGAAGTAGAATTTATCTCATAAATTAACAAAAAAGGCAGCTTACGCTGCCTTTTGTAGACCTGTCATTTTGATTAGCTGGTCAACATCATCAGGTGTTACTTTCACACCTTTAAACATGCCATCTAGATTACCAGACTGGACTTTACCAGCTTTCTCCAAATCACCAAATCCACGCTGTCTCATGTCTTCTTCAGCTATGTCGTAACCCTTTTCGAATCTAACCAGAAGCTCCAATCGGTTTCGGCTTTTCTCAGACATTTCGTTCGTGAATTTATCAACGCCCATCAAGAAGATACCCTTACCACCTTTACGTGATACGCGCCCTCTAAATTGGTGTAACGTTGATGCGCCGTACCTATCAGCATCTTTAACGTATAATCCCATCAAATCAGGTACAGTAAGACCGATCTCAATCACAGAGGTTGTAATGATGACATCACAAAGACCATCTTTCGCTATCTGAAGAGCTTTGCTCTTCTCTTCAGCCGATAAGCCACCATGAATCTTAACGACTCGACCTGGATAAATCTTATCCCACATTAGATAAGCTGATTCAACATTACGCTTGTTTTCTTCATGATCTTCAAGGTCTTCTCTTTCAATAATATCAATATCGATTTTATTCATTTTAAGAAGCTTGTCGAACTTGGTTTTCTCAGCTTTTCTTAATAGTACCTGAATGTATGGAATTTCGCTCTTAACACCATCACGAGTACATTCCGAAAGCAATTCAAGTATTTTACCTTCGATAGGTTGACCTTTTAAATTGAGATCAAAAATCGAATAGTCTTTTTCCCTTACAGGATAGAGCACCGCAATTTGTTTTTTCTCTTTCTCAACAATTTTCCTCAGAGTATTCATTACTTGTTTTTGATGCTCTTTACCTACAATAGCTGTACGGATATTTTTCTCAACAGGACACTCTGTAAGGTAGGAAACTTTTTTATTACCGTAAATAACCAAAGCTGTTGTACGAGGAATAGAGGTAGCTGTAGCTTCTAGGAAGTTAGTGTGCTCACTCATAATGCATACTTTTTGTTGGCTACCTAGCTTCTGCTGCTCATCGACAATCAAGAAATCAACAACATACTCACCTTCATAAGCATCCAACCAGTGAAGGATTGCAGATGTACCAACAATTATTGGTTTTTGTTTTAACTCTTCTTCAGTTGGTCTAGGCTCATCATCACTAATAACTAGTTTGACACCATCAACATTGAATGTTTCTCTGATCTCATCAGCAATCTGAATAGCAAGTAAGGTATTAGGTGTAAGAATAACAACCGAAGAATCACTACGGTGCGCACAAACAGCAGGAATCGCGTAAGTTAGTGTTTTACCGAAACCAACGTCACCTGATAACAATCGATCCATTGGGTAGTCTGAATTTAAGTCTTTACAAATATCCCAAACAGAACGCTTTTGGCTTGGAGTAAGGTTGTAAGGAAGCATTTTTAGACACCTAGTGATCTCATTAACTTCAAATGAAATCCTAGATCTTTCATTTCGTTCTGGCTGGCTACTAGATAGGGCTGTTTTTAACGCAGTTTTAGCATTAATAACCTTAATAATGCTCATCGCGGCTTCAGATTCTTCAACGCTACTTGGATTATGAATTGCGTTAAATACATCATATAGATTAGTGAATTTGTTGCTGAACATTTGAATGTCCTGGTCAGTCACATTGTATTCTTCACGAACAAAATCCACGAACATGTCAAAGTGATTTTGAAGCATGATTTTTATGTTTTGAGCAATTGTAAAAGGAGAGACAACCCCTTTTTCACCCTTGTAGATTGGAACAACCTTACCCAAATCATACCCTTCAACCAATTCAGGGTTTGAAATATTTATGTACTTACCCTTTTGCTCAGCCTTTCCTTCTACATAAATAATATCGCCTTTATTCAATTCTGAAATGCGATTTGAATTATGGAAGAAAAAGATAGAAAGGTTAGTGTAACCATCAGAAACAAATAGTTTTGTGTATTTTTTTTGGTTGTTTCGTTCTGGCATAGAAAGAAGTTTCAGCTTAAACAGGTGAGTGTCAGGCATACCTAACATGTGGGTTACTGATGGCGCAACCACGCTGAAATCTTTGTATTTTGTTGGGAGGTACAGTAAAAGTTCCTCCATTCGTTCTATACCAATTTTTTTTACATTGGTTAGAAATCTGGCGCTAATATCTTCAACTTTCATTGTTCATTTTTTTCTTTTTTATGGTTTATTTATTTTACATTTTAAATTAAAATTGTCAAATAACACAGGGGCATATGACCTCTAAAATATAAATAAATAAATAATGGTGAAATAAATGAATGAACAATATGATCTAAAAGTCACAAGTATAGCGAAAGAAAAAATTAAAGAACATTTAGATAGCGCGAAGGACGATTGTGAATTCCCTCTGGGATTCAGGCTTGCAGTTGCTGGTGGTGGTTGTAGCGGATTCCGATATGAAATGGCGTTAGAAGAAATGGAATCAGAAAGGGATATTGACTACAACTTTGAGATCGAGGGAATCCCCTTTCTAGTGGATATGATGTCGTGGAACTACATTGAAGGTGCAACTCTAGATTTTAACGATTCACTTCTTCAATCTGGATTTATGATAAAAGACAACCCTAACGCATCTTCAACGTGCGGTTGCGGTGAAAGTTTCTCGATTTAAAAAGCGACAAAATTAATGCCTCCTTACGGAGGCATTTTTTTTATACAATACTATATGTTTTCTTGTTTTTTACTATGAGAGGGCTTAAAGAGCAAGCCTGATAGATTGCGGCTTTTGTGTACTTGTTTGATATCTTTTCTTCGATATCCATAAGCTCAAGCTCGCCAGAGCTTTGAAGAAGTGAGTAAATATCACTTTCAATTTCACTGAAAGAAACAGTAGGTTTATCATTGAAAATAATATCTGTACTGCTTACTTTACAATCAATACATAGCTTTATAATTTTAACTAGAACACTAGGCTCTAGGTCTTTAAAGCTTCTATCTCTATGCGAGATAGATTGATTTATGGCATCGCAAGCTCTCTTGATGTTAACCTCTGAACGAAATGCAGCAATCTTCTTAACTCTCGTTAGTACCTTATTTCTCGAATCGATAAAAGTTACATTTCTCTTGCTGATCCAAGCGGCACCATCAATACAGTTAAGAATATCAATAATACTTTGAGTTTTTACTGAGATTTTGGCTTTTCCAAGTTTTTTCGATAGTTCGGTAGTGTTTACATATCCATTTTTTGAGCTTTCGTTACGGGACTGTTTCTCAATCTCAATAACCAATCCTCGCTTATTGCTATCACAAATGATGAATCCGCTACCTACTTGTTGAATGCAAAGTGAGTCTTTATTTTTTCTTGAAAACATGGATATGCAAGAAACAAAAGACTTTTCATTCAAACCTTCAAGATCAAACCCTTTTTGAAGCATTGATTCTTTGAGTCTTTCAAAGCCAATAGGAGTTTGTTTAATAGTTTCTTTACATAGGTCATCAAAGATATGGGCAACAGAACCCGCTGCTGATTCGACTTTTAGCTTGTTCTTCTCTAGAATAATCCTAACCGCTTCTTTTGTAATACCAAACTCTTCACCAAGCTCTTTCATTTTTATACTTTCGCCGTCTAGGTGGTGATATTTTTTTACTATATATTTATCTCTTTCTTTAATATCACAATTGGTAAAAACGTCTTCAATCAATGAAGCTATCTTAATGTTTGTATTCTTGTTATTCATTGTTTATTCCTATATTATTATTAGGATTAAATTTAACAATGAAATCAATTCAAGTCAATAATTAAGTTGGTAAAAAACATGCCTAGAAGTAAGCCACCTAGAAAAAAAAGAAAAAAGATACTTAGTACAGGAGAGAGGTATTTGAACAATTCCTGGTTAGCTATGTATAACCAAATGAAATTCGTAGATCAAATGCTGACAGATAAGAATGGCAACATGAAAAAGAGCCATGTTCTATTCAATAAATTACTCCTTGAATACCTTGTTGACTGCCAAAAAGAAAGTTACTTACCTTCAAAAGATGCTCTTGAAGACAAATGCCAAGAGATTTTCTATTTTGCTTCTAATAAAGTGCAGTTTACAAATATAGAACCAAACCGTATGGAGCTTGACCACTTGCTGGATGCTATCGAAAGCGCGTCCTTAGAAGTGTTTAATAAAAAACAAGAAGATGGGAAATATATTGTCGATGGGTATTTAATTGTTGATTGTCGAAATTTATCACAAGATGAAACCAATTATGTTATTAAAAAGTTTAATGCAAATTACGACAATGAACTAGATAGTCTTACATATCAATGTTTAGAGTATCCAATTAGGCAATTTCTCACTCCACAAAAAGAGAGAAAGGTAAGGGATTTCTGTGTAAAGAAAGGAAAACAAGACCTGATCCGATTGTTCAATAATGACTTTCAGTTAACCATGAAAATCGAAGAATCAATTTTAGAGCGAATTAGAGATAAATGGCTTTTATTTACATTATAAAAAAACCCCATATCTTAGATATGGGGTTCTCTTTTAGGACATAACCATCATAGCCTGATCTAACAGCCTTGCAATATTCTTATGTCTTTCAGGTCGTGTACGAGCACCTTCTTCAAGCTCTTCTTTCGTAGCTTCAACGTTTCTCGCTGGTGTTTTATTGGTTTTCTTTTCATCACTCTTATAGTTGATGATAACACTGTCTTTACCAAAGATATTAGTAAGTGCAGCGGAAAGCTCATCATCATAACGATACTTTTTACTACCAATAGACAACTCCGAGGATTCACTCTCACTCTTTATGTATATCGCACGGAGACCACAGCCACCTTCAGGTTGATGTTTCAAAAACTCATTAAGTTTTTGTAGCTTAGCCTGAATTTCTTGTTTAGGTAGTTTTGTACTATCAAGCTTAATAGATACGGAATCAATTCTTTTCTCTCTAAGAGAGTCAAGTGATTCAACCTCAAAGGCTATCAGCTTATGGCTTTCAGTTTTCTTATCCATAACCAGCTTACCTTTGATGTAAACAATATTATGGTCATAGATGTACTGTTGAGATTTATGGAATGAATTGTTGAACACAACACAATCCAACTGTCTTGAGCCATCATCAATAGTAAGAAGTGCTCTTTGACCTGTTTTACCCGTTCTAATATCAGTCGTATTGATTACACAAAGCGTACTGATCACCTTATCTCGCCAAATTGATTGAGAGTCATCTTCTGAATCTGCTGAGGACTCCATCGAGATTTCAGCCAGATCTGCAAGCTTTCCTGTGGAAAGCAATCTACAATCTTCCTTGTAGTCATCTAGTAAGTGTCCAGAAACACTCAACCCTAATGTTTGAATCTCTCCGATAAGTCTTTCTCTATGACTCATTTCTTCTTTTTCAATTAAAATTCCTGAGTCTTGGATGGATTCATCAAGTAAAGATAATTGATGTTTTGCTGCTTCCGAATTGTTTTGTTTACCGTACTTAACAATAACGTCCACATTTTCAAGCAACGTTCTTCTGTTGAAGCCAAACTCATCAAAAAGACCAGCTCTAATACATGAAGCGAAAGCGTTTTTGTTTAGTCCACATTTTTCTTTGAAATCGAATATGTCTTTGAAAGGCTCATGGCGTTTGCTGATTAAATCATTAATAGCAGCATCACCAAAACTCTTGATAGCGCTTAACCCGAAGTAGATTTTGTCGTTACCTTCGCTTACAAAGGCTTTTTCAGACTTATTCACGCTTGGTGGAATAATCTGAACACCCATTCGTTTAGCTTCTTCCGCAAAGTTAACTACTTTTTCCATGCTATCAGAATCAGCAGATAAAACTGATGCCATGAACGCAGCAGGGTAGTGTGTTTTTAACCACGCTGTTTGATAAGAAACAAGAGCGTATGCAGCAGAGTGAGATTTGTTGAATCCGTAACCAGCAAACTTCTCTACTAGGTCGAAGATTTTCATAGATAAATCGCCATCTATACCATTATCAATCGCACCTTGTTTAAATACTTCACGCTGCTTAGCCATTTCTTCAGGTTTCTTTTTACCCATTGCACGACGAAGCATGTCAGCGCCACCAAGAGTGTATCCCGCCAGAACCTGAGCAATTTTCATTACCTGTTCTTGATAAAGGATGATCCCATACGTAGGCTCAAGAACTTCTTTCAGAGAAGGGTGTTGATAATTAACGTCTGGATAGCTTATTTCTTCACGTCCGTGCTTACGGTCAATAAAGTTATCAACCATGCCTGATTGTAAAGGACCTGGACGGAAAAGCGCCACTAGAGCGATTAAATCCTCAAATCGGTCAGGTTTTAGACGTTTTAGAAGCTCTTTCATGCCTCGTGATTCCACTTGGAATACAGCAGTTGTTTCACCCTTTTGATACATCTCGTAAACAGCAGGGTCATCTAGCGGAATTTGCTCAATGTTAATTGGAGGCAAGCCTTCAGCAGCGCGTTCCTTATTTACTGCCTTAATTGCATTATCAATAATAGTAAGCGTCTTAAGACCCAAAAAGTCGAACTTAACAAGACCTGCTGTCTCTACGTCATTTTTATCAAATTGACTTACATAACCAGTACCATCTGCTAAACAGTAAGTTGGAGTGAAATCAGTAAGTGTGGTAGGGCTGATTAATACACCACCAGCGTGTTTACCTGTTTGTCTTGATAGACCTTCAATTTGAAGAGCAAAATCAATAATCTTCTTGGCATCTAGATCGCTTCCGTATAAGGCATTCAAATCAAGACTGACCTCTAGTGCTTTACTTAATTTGATGCCTGGTTCATTTGGAATGGCTTTTGATAATCTATCTGCAACGCCGTATGGATAGCCCATTGTACGTGCTGCTGATTTTACTGCTGCTTTTGCAGCCAAGGTGCCAAATGTAATAATCTGAGATACTGCTTTATGACCGTATTTGTTTGCACAGTATTGAATAACCCTATCACGCTTATCCATACAAAAATCGACATCAAAGTCTGGCATGGATACGCGTTCTGGGTTCAAGAATCTTTCGAATAGCAAATCATACGGCAAAGGGTCTAAGTCAGTGATTTTTAATGCGTAAGCTACAAGTGATCCTGCACCCGAACCGCGACCTGGACCGACTGGAATGTCATTATCTTTACTCCATTGAATGAAGTCACCAACAATCAAGAAGTAACCAGGAAATCCCATCTGAATGATTGTATTTAATTCAAAATCTAGTCTGTCCGTATATGTTTTGACGAATTCAGCATCATTAAGCTTTTCAGGATAATTTTGCTTAAGTCGCAACATCAGCCCTTCGTATGATAGGTTTTTTAGGTATTCTGATTCCGTTTCACCGTTTGGAGTAGGGAATACAGGTAGGTAGTTCTTGTATAATTCAATATCAACCGAGCAACGGTTCGCGATATGAACGGTATTCTCGATAGCCGAAGGAATATCACTGAACAACTCAGCCATTTCTTCAGACGATTTGAAGTATTGGTGCGGTGTGTACTTATCGCCGTACTTATCTCTAACTTCTGATACAGTAATACCTAGTGAGTCAGCTACTCTAACCTCATGAGCAGGGAATTGATGATCATCAATAAATCTGACTTTGTTTGTGGCAACAACTGGAATGCCAGCTAGTGTAGCTAGTTTAACTGCGGTGGAGACGTACTGATTGTCTTGGAAGTTACCTGTTCTCTGAAGCTCAATGTAAAAACGGTCTCCAAAATCTTCGCGAAGCTGAATTATGAATTTCTTCGCCATATCCATGTTGCCTGACAAGATGGAACGACCAATAATTCCTTCGTTGGCACCGCTAAGGACAATCAAATTATCACAGTTTTCTTTTACATATTCATAAGGGATTACAGGTAAATCATCATCAGAAGGTCTTCCTCTATCATAAGCATCACTTATGATTTTGATCAGATTTTTATATCCCTTAGTATTCATAGAAATTAAGGTCAGTTTGCCAAACGAGTTTCCGTAAGAAACAGTGATCTCTGAGCTGATGATAGGTTTGATGCCAGCAGCCATAGCTTTTTGGTAGAAGCTAACGGCAGCAAACATGTTGCTATCGTCCGAAATGGAAATCGCAGACATGTTGCATTCAACAGCTTTCTTCACTAATTGATCGACCTTGATAAGGGAATCGTAAAGTGAGAATTGGCTATGAACGCCAAGATGAACAAATTGCGTATCTTTCATTTATTGATTCTTTTTTAATGTCTATAATATTCCCCATATTATACATTGCTTTCCACACCCCATGCAATGCCATAATCTTGTTGAAGCAGCACTACAACTTTGCTAGTATCCTGCAATCAACACAAACACAAATAAATACTGAATAAAAAATGAATGATTTAAACGATTTGTACTCGGATGAAATTGAGTATGCGATAATCGGTGCTTTGATTCTGGATGAAAACACAGATCAGGAAGCTGATAAGCCAAAATCAAAGGCTTACTACAAAGCACTTGAAAGATTGAAACCATCATATTTTTATGAACCGAGCAACAGAGCTGCTTTTAAACAAATTATTAATTTACATAAAAAAGGCTGTTCTCCAGATGATGCTATCATGCGAGCACAGTTGCTTGCTGAATGCACTGAAGAGTTTGATGAAGAGGGTATTGAAGAGTACTTCGAAGGTTTCCAAGAGTTAAGTCAATCAAAGTTAAACGATTACGTTGAAACCATCATTGAGTTGTGGGGTAAGCGAAAAATAATCAAGGAATATGACAAATTACAAGAGCAAGTCTCTCTTGGTCAAATATCCCTTGATGAAATGCTTGTTCAGCAAAAGAAAGTTGCTGAACAAATTGAAGGAACAAGAACTAAAGAAGTTGCTTCACGAACCTATAAGGATATGAAACGCGGTCTTCTTGAAAAAATGAAGAAGAACGCTGAATCAGGCTCAACGGTAACGGGTTTATCGACGGGATACAAAGAGCTTGATGAGCTTACTTGTGGTCTTCAAGATTCTGACTTAATCATAATTGCAGGGCGACCTTCAATGGGTAAAACAACCCTTGCCTGTAACATTATGGACAACATAGCTTCGACAGGTAAGCGTACTCTAACGTTCAGTATCGAAATGCCTGGTGATCAGCTACTCCTAAGAAGCTGGGCATCAGTTGGTACAATTAACCAAACAGCATTGCGAACTGGTAGATTAAATGAGTTGGAGCAGGGGCGATTATCTGCTGCTATTGAAAAAGTAGATCTGTGGGATGCGCATGTTATCGATGATGGTAAGATGAACATTCAGCAAATAGTGAATGAAGCTAAAAAACTTCACGAAGAGTCGCCAATATCTGTAATCATGCTGGATTATTTACAGTTAATGAAATTACCTGAAAACAATAGCAAAGCTGATGCTATTGGTGAGGTAAGCCGAGAATTAAAGCATCTAGCAGGTGAATTAGGGGTTCCAATTATTGTTTTATCCCAGTTATCACGAAACCTTGAAAACAGACAGGATAAAAGACCAATCAACTCTGACTTACGTGATTCAGGCGCTATCGAGCAGGATGCCGATTTAATTTTGTTCGTATACAGAGATGAAGTATACAACCCAGATTCAGAAGACAAGGGGTTTGCAGAGATTATCATTGGTAAACAGCGAAATGGACCACTTGGAACAGTAAAAGTCAAGTTTGAAGGTCAATATTCACGCTTTATTGATATTCCAGAGACGGAAAAAAACGATCCTGTAGAAGACTACCTAAAAACAGCAGAACCTCTTGATCTAAACTCTGCAACGTCTCCATTGTAATTATTGCTATTAATTAATAAAATGTAATTAAATAAAGATTAAAAGACAAAAACTATGGAAGAATTATCAAATAACAGAATGATTGTTCTCGATACCGAGACTACTGGTTTTCATCCGAGAGATGAGAATGACAACATTTTTAACCGAATTTTTGAAATCGGTTGTGTAGAAATCATTGACCGAAAAGTTACAGGTGTAACATTCCACGAATTCATGGATCCTCAGAGAGAAGTGGAAGAGGATGCGAAAGAAGTACACGGTTACTCTTGGGAAGAAATAAAAGCAGAGTTGAAAGAGAGAGGCTGTCCTGGTCAGAGATTTCACGATATTGCTCAGAAGTTTATCAATTTTGTAAACGGCTCACCATTAGTTATCCATAACGCCGAGTTCGATACAAAATTCTTGGATAGTGAGCTTAGAAATGCAGGTTTTCCAACGTTAGCTGAGTTAAACATTCCTGTATTCTGTACCTACAAATTTGCTTCCAATAAATACCCTGGTCGAAGAAATAATCTTGATGCACTCTGTGACCGACTAGGTGTAGATAAAAGTGGTCGTGACCTTCACGGAGCTTTGATAGATGCTGATTTGACCGCTCAGGTATATTTGATGATGACGCAATATCAAGGCAACATCCTCTCAAATGATAAACCTAAAGTTAAGCTAGCATCTAATTTAAATATCCAACGCCTCGATCCGTCTATAAACGAGAAGCTGAAAGTTGTGACTCCGAATGAAGCGGAAGTTTTGGAGCACAATAAGCTCAAAGAGAGAATCGATAAAAGCGCTGGTGGATCTTCCTTTGTTTTAGGTCTATAAAAAAACGCAATCTTAGGAAGAGCCGTTTACGAAACGTGGAGCTAATGCTCCACGTTTTTTAATCTACTCTTAACTCCCAATCGCTTAGATGCTTATCAAAGATAAATAAAGCTAAAAAATGCGGCTGCAAGCCTAGAAATTTAAAGAATGGGGATCTATTAATAGACCCACTGCTTTTTGTTATTGTATTACGGATTTTATTTATTGAAATAAAAGCCTATCTTGAAGGGGTGTTGTCAGGAGACTTTTCACGCTTCAAATCCCACTTCTTATTTCCAACCATGCATTGGTATCCCAAGAACACCGATGTCTTAACAAACTTCTTCATTAAAGGAACTTTGTTAACAGGAACCTGATCGCCAAAGTCAATATCTAAGCCTTTTGTCAGCATCACACCGAAATCAGAAGAAAACTCATCGATAGTTTTATTTGTCTTTTTAATGTAGTTAAGACAAGAAAATAGAGCAAATTGACCAACAGTATTAAGGTCTGTCCTTTCTCCATTTCTATCAAGCTCCTGTTCATAAACAGAAATCACAAAGTCAAATAGATCACCCTCAGCATGAAGCTTGTAAAGGTTGTTCTTGTGTCTATCAACCAGCTTTTCATAAGTGTAAGCGTTCTTATCGAAAACCTCACCAATGTTTTTGGTGTCCTTTTTCTTAGGTGGAGCGTTAAATACCCACTGATTAGAACTCATAGACTTTTCAGCTTGCTCTTTGGCTGCGTTCACAATTTTATTAATTTGAAGAACAAAGCTTGGATCTGAATCAATGATGTTCTTCTTAAACTTTCTATAACCGTTTAGGATAAGATCATTAAGCTCATCAGGCGTATTTCCGTGTTGTAACCATTTTGAACCGTGACTTCTGGTTGTTCTATAAATAAACTGAACAACGTTGTACCAGTCAACCTGCTTTCCACCAGCTAGAATTTCACTAGCGGTAACGCCTCGCGCAAAGGCGTGTCTTTTATCGCTGATATCAAGTTCTTTTATGTGCTTGGCATGTCGCTCTACTAAAGACTCGTAATCATAATCTTTTGAGCTTCCGATCCTGTCATAATGATTTACTTTAGCGCCAGAGAAGTGTTCATTTTCCACATAGGTAGTACTAACCTTTCCAAAAGTCTTATCAACGAACTCACGCTCATCATCCGACATTTCTCTAGGGAAATTCTTAGCTATATTCTTCGCGTCATTAATTGTTAAAGATTTGCCAGTGCTATGCTTAAACATTGGAGCAATACCAGCATCAACGCTGATCGAAGGAAGCAAGTAGTTACGGGATAAGTTCTTACACATCTCATCGATTTTGATTGCTTGAGCAATCTCCCACAAAAACTCATTCCAATTGCTTGCATCAATTGGCTCATCGAGCTTAACTAAAATACGTGCTTTGTAAGGCGTTTCTTTAGAATAGCTGTGTGTTGAATACATGATATATTCAAAACCAGCAAAGGCTTTCTCAGCCTGCTCCATAGCACCTTCTTCATCAAGGTCAAAAACCGCCATTGTTATAGATTGAACGTTTTGGTCAATCCTGTAATGTTCAGGTTTGTCTCCCTTCTTTTCTGAAATCCAATCAGATTCAGGCTTAAACTTTACAGGCATGAATGCTGTGCCATCTTTATGGTCTCTAACGTCATGCTTGGAAAAAAGAGAGACAATAGTACTCCAAGGTAAACTTTCCCTTCTTGTAACAATGTCGGTACTTGCCAAAGTTGGAAGAAATGTAATATCAAGTTTTTTTGTATATGAATCCCACATGGGTAACACCAATTTGATCTTTATTAACGTAATAATACCATGACTTTATACCTGATAAAACATCCAGTTTGATTGACTTTCATAACTGAAGTCTGGATAATTCACGAAACTTAATTAATAAACGGAATAAAAAATGGAATATATACTATTGATTTCAAAATCCATTGTATTTTTCTCACTCTTAATTTTCGTAGTTGTAGGGTTCCATGAATATGGGCATTTTATTACTGCGAAGAAACTTGGAATTAAAGTCTTGAAATTCTCAATCGGTATGGGAAAAGAAGCCTACGGTTGGACAGGTAAAGACGGTGTTAGATACTCTATTTCTTGGCTTCCTATTGGTGGCTACGTTCAGATGCTGGATTCAACAGAGATGGATGCTGAGGATTTAAAACAATACAGTAAAGATGATTTAAATCGATCATTTGACAAAGCTCCTAGATGGAAGAGATTTCTTGTGGTCGCTTTTGGACCTATATTCAACCTTATAATGGCTATTATTGGCTTTACAGTCATTTCATACGGCACATTGACCATGCCATCAACCATCGTAGACTATGTTTCAAATGACATTAAATATGAAGAAAACGGAACTTTGGTTATTGAAAAGGGTGACGTGATTACTTCAGTAAATGGAACAAATGTTGAAACATGGACAGAACTTGACCATGCATTCATTGGTTCCATAGGCTCTAATCGAGTAAATGTAGAGGTAAAAGGAAAAGGCGAGATCTACATTGATTTGGAAGATAAGGTTTTGGATTCAAAAGTTAAAGATCTTTCATATTTCATCGGAATTTTACCTCAGTACAAGAACCACACGAATGTTGTTGGAGCGGTTTTAAAGGATAGCCCCGCTGAAAAGGCAGGATTAAAGCAGGAAGATCAGGTTGTTTCAATTGATGGTGTTAGCGTTGGGAACTTCTTTGAATTATCAAAGATTGTTAATGTAAGACCCGCTAAGAGTGTCGAAATTGTTGTTAAACGAGAGGGTCAGCTACATACTCTAAATGTTGAACTAGGTGAAAAGGGTAATCCAATAGACGGTAAGACGGGTTTCTTGGGTGTTGCTCCTATGATGCAAAAGATTGACGAATCTCACTTAATTGTTAAAGAGGTCGGTGTTAAAGATGCAATCATTACAGGTTTAGAGAGAACATATGATGGCGCTACCTTGATTATAAATACTCTATACAAGCTTGTGACTGGTCATGTAAGCCCTACCTCTTTGAGTGGCGCTATAGGTATTGCAGATACAGCCCAAAAAGCCGCATCATTTGGTTTAATGAGCTTTATCGGTTTTGTTTCCATGTTTAGCATTAATTTGATGGTATTAAATCTTTTACCAATAAAGCCCCTTGATGGCGGTCACTTGTTTAGCTACACAGTAGAAGCTATTACAGGCAAGCAGGTTCCAGAAATGGTAGATAAGGCATTTACCATTACAGGTCTAGTTCTTGTATCCACATTGATGGTTGTTGGATTAGGAGCTGATATAATGAGAATCATCTTTTAACATAAAAGGCGCTCAATGAGCGCCTTTTTAATTGAAAAATAAAAACTAATAATTTATCATTTCATAAAATATCAATAATAAAAGAACCTATTATGTCAACTGAAGAAAAAGAACTAAAAAAGAAAAAAGGTTTCGGCTTTTCCTCTGTAGCGTTAGGTGTTCTCATGTTAGGAGCATCTATAACGATCATTAATACGCCAGCATTGCTTGATCTAAAAATTTGGAAAGAGCAGCCTGTAGGTGAGGGTAAGGCGTATTCTACATTGAATAGTATGGAACTATCTGAAATTAACAAAAAATTAGATAGTGCGTTAGGCGGAAAGCTACCGCTAGTCGCGGCAGCAAAAACAAGTATTCCAGGTCTGTATCTCGTTATGAGTGAGTTTGACCAGTTTTACTTCCATCCAGATTCTGGGAGGTTTATCCGTGGTGACATATACAATTCTGAAACCAAAAAGAATGAAACACAGATCGTTTCAGATATCCTAAAAAAAGAAGCTGAGCTTAAAGGTCACACTGTAACAATTAAAAGCGCTCCAGCTTCAGTATCAACAGATAAATCATCTAAACCTGAAAAGATGAATTTAGGTTCGAGCTTGAAGGATGAGCTTAACAAGCTAAAGAACTCAACGGACGTTAAAAAGGAGATTGCTTCAATAGCTCCTGCATCATCAATAGCGATTCATACAAATAGCTCTGAGCAAGAAAAGGCTGAAGCAAGAGATGAAACACCTCAGGAGGTGATTGATGAGCAGCTAAAGGGCTACGGGGGTGAAAGAGTTAGTGCTGATATGGCTAAATACAGCCTAAATGGTCGCGTTAACCCTGAGGACGTTACAAGTTATCGCACATACATCAAATACAAGGACAAAGTGATTCCTAAGATTGGGTTTGATAAAGACGGTAAAGAACTCTCACCAGAAGTAACTAAGAAACAGATCCAGGCTATAGTGAAATTTGTCGAAAAAGCTGGTGATAGATGGTCAGTTGTTTACAAGGCTGAAAATGAAAAAGCCTCAATGGTGATATTTACTGATCCAACTTGTCCATTCTGTAGAAAGCTGCATAGCGAAGTGGAGGATTACACTAAAAATGGAATATCAGTGTATTACCTATTTTACCCAAGATATATGGGGTTAGGTCTTGAAGACGATAAGCTCAAGCACTCTGTTCGCCTGATGGATAGCATCTGGTACAACAAAGATAGAAACAAAGCTGCTGATGATGTGTATGCAGGATATCGAGCTGAAGGTGATGAGGTTATGGGTGATATTCAAAACCCAGTGTTTGAGCACTATCTTATCGGTGAAATGATTGGTGTTAGAGGCACTCCTAAAATCATCATGAGTAATGGTGAAACTATGGAAGGGTACTTGAACTGGAAATACATTGCCAAGAAAGCGCTTAAGTAGACTAAACAAAACTAAAAAAGCAGATCATAATGATCTGCTTTTTATTTAACTAAAAGTGAATGAATAAATATTTTAGAAATGAGTTTCTAAAAGCTCTTTTGCTCCAGCGCTACCAAGCTTGGAAGCTGTAACTAGTAATCTATGAGCTTTTTCTTTGTTCAATTCAACTTCATAGTCTGAAAGGTAAAACTTAGCTAGATCAACCATAGCATCAACTTTTCCGAGTTTCGCGTCAGTTGATACCTGCTCGAAGTTAATAAGAGTGTTTAGAGCCTTATCTACCTTGATTCTGGCAGATTCAGCAGGTTCAAAACCATTTGCTTGGGACTGACTCAACCAGAACATACCCAAATCACGGTCTTTAGCAACGCCTTTACCAAGGATGTAGTGAGTACCAACAACATATTGAGCTACAGGGTCGCCTACATAAGCGCCATCAAGGAACATGCTCATTGCCAATTGCTCTCTTTCTTCTTGAGTCAGAGAGTCATGAGGGTCGGCAAGACCTTTTGTTGTTTTATCAACGTCACTATACCCCATCAAGAAATAAGCGTACTCGATAAGAGCAGGAGCAAACTTCGCTTCTACAGCTTCGAGCAGAAGCTGGTGAGCCTTCAGATAGTCTGACTTATAGACGATTCCGTACTTGTACATCTCGTACAGTACAAACTTACTCTTTGCATCTCCGTTATCAGCATCTTTCACTAAACGCTTCATTCCACCAGCACTAGTAATGCTGTCATTAATTTTGTCTATTTTACTATCACGATCCACACGGTATTGGAACTCGGTGACTTTATCGCTGATAACTGGTTGAGCATCGAATTTGACATTAGCATGTGATGCGAATGGAATGGTTCCAATAGCTAATGCAATACCTAAGATTAATTTATTTGCTTTCATATTGTTTTGCCTGTTAAAGAGAAAATTCATCTAGTTTATTTAGTCTTTTCAGGACATCTTTTGGCTTTTCTTCTTTAGAGTTTCGGCTCTCGATATTCGCCCCGTATTTACGAGCTAAATCAAAATCCTCTTTATTACCAAAAAGAGCGATACGATGAAGTAAGTTTCCGCATTCTTGTCCTTTTTTACTTCCAGTCATTATAACGGAGCGTTTATTAATGTCCATACCGCGATCAATAAGCCCTTTTAATAACTTTTCATTAATATGAGATTTAAAAGCTAATGCAGGAGGGTTCCCATTTTTATCACGCATATTAATCAGCTCTGGGTCATCACCTAAAAGCAAAGCAATATCAACAGCATTGTTTTTTATTGCAACGTTAAGTAGTGATTCACCATCATCATTGCAAACTGTTTTTTCCACGAATTCGCTATTCATATACATGCTAATGAATTTTTTTGTATTTCTATCTTTAGCGCATTTGAACAATGCTCTTTCACTGTGACTTAATTTAATTCTTTTCATGAAGAAGATTCTTTACTTGTTTCTTTTATATAAATTATATCAGGAATCTTGTTATTTATAAGAAAAAAATATTAAAAAGGGTGGTTGCGACTAAGTCACAACCACCCTATATCTGGCAACTTGTTATTAGATAACCATTTCTGAAGATTTTGAAATATTCGCTTCTCTTTGAAGGTTCAATTCATACTCTTCATCATACATATAATTAAACATCAACTGAACCCTTCTAAATCCTTGCCACTCATTAATATCCAATGTGTACACACTATCAATGACATGATTTACTTGTACTCTTGGAGGCTCACTAGGTGAGCAGCAATTCCATAAGAGTGCTTCATACCTGTGATCACTTCCTATAGGGGATACAACAAGTTTAAGATGATTTTGTTCTTTTCCTATAGGCTTAAATTCCCTAACAACAAATTGACCAGAGAATACAGGGGATTCAAATTTTTGCCCCCAAGGTTCAAATGAGTTGATAAGCTCTGCTGTCTCTAAGCTAATGTATGCAGGATCTACGTTATGTATATCCACAACAACAGAGTCCTCAATCATATAAGGCTCAATGACTTCTTCACATGCTTTATCAAAAGCTTTTTTGAAAGCTTCAAACTGATTGTATGGAATGCTTATACCAGCAGCCATTGCGTGACCACCAAACTTAGCAATCATCCCAGGGTTTTCTGTATTAATATGATCCATAACATGTCTAACATGCACACCTGGAATGGAACGTGCTGAGCCTTTGATTAGGCTGTTATCCATTTCTTCCTTTAGTTGCGCAATAGTTTTTGGATCGTGATTGTTCTCAAGAGCAAACTCATACTTTTCACGAGCAGCTTTTGCCTCATGGGTTTCTGTTAAGCAGATAACAGGTCTATTGACTTTTTCTTTTACTCGCGAGGCTGTGATTCCAACCACACCTTCATGCCAATCAGGTTGGAATACTACCACACCCATATTAACTTCTTCGTTATCTAGAATACATTCAGTATCAAGCTCCATTTCTCTACCGATTTGTTTACGAGTTTCATTTAACTCAATCAGCTCACTTACTCGATCTGTAACACGACCTGGATTTCGGTCTAGTAGCATCTCAATACCTTTGGTCATATTCTCCAATCGACCAGCAGAGTTAAGAATTGGACCCATCATAAAGCCCCAATCAGAAGATTTTACTTTAAAAATGTCTTTGTTTTTTTGCTTAAATACTTCGTTGATTGCTTCTCTAGCCAAACCTCTTTTGGTTCTATCTAAACCAAGTTTAACAAGAATTCTATTATTTCTATCTAACGGAACAACGTCAGCAACAGTACCCAAGGAGACTAAATCGAATAACTGACCAAGGTTCGGCTCAGCCATACCTCTTTGTTGGAATATTCCGTAATCACGCATTTTCTTTCTTAATGCGACCATTAGGTAAAAAGCTACACCACATCCCGCGAGGTTTTTAGATGGAAAAGGGCAGTCATTTCTATTGATGTTAACAGCAGCTTCACACTTAGGCAGTTTACCACTACTGTCTTGCAAGTGGTGGTCAGTAATTATCAACTCCATGCCAAGATCGTAAACTCTATCAGCGCCATCAAATGAAGAGATCCCGCAGTCAACTGTAACAATAACATCTGGCTTTTTAGTTTCATAAGCCAGATCAACAATTGATGGTGTCAAGCCATATCCATGTTTTTGCCTATCAGGAACAATATAGGACACGTTTTCAAAGCCTAACAATTTCAAACCTTCAGCCATGATGCTGGTGGATGTAGCCCCATCACAGTCGAAGTCACCAACAATACAGATGTTTGTTCCTTCCATTAAGTGATCAATCAAGCTGTCAGTTGCTTTGTCCATATCCTTGATCAGAAATGGGTCTAATAGGTTTTTTATGTCTAAATCTAATTCTTCAAGTGATTTAATACCTCGATTCTGAAGAACCCTGTTTATAACAGGGTTTTCATGTAGGAAGGCATCGCTTTGTGGCGTTCTTTCTTTGATTGATTTTTTAGTCATTATTAAATTACTCGAATTGTATATCTAAAATACCTAAAGAATGAGACCAAACACCAACACCATTCTTTTTCGCTGTTTCCTGAGCGTAAATCACGGTTTTCTCCATGCTACCAAGCTGAATCGTCTCTGGATCATATTCAAAGACTGACAATCCTGACTCTATGATAGCTCTGTTATAGTTCATGCGTATTTCTTCATTGTCTTCATTTACAAGATTGGAAAAAATAATGCATGAAGGCATACCGCTGGTTGTGACTGATGTGCAATATACATCAACCGATTTACCTTCAATGGCATTGCTAGCAATAGTATTGGCTTCAACCCAGTATTCTTTAAGTTTTGGATTTTTAGTAAATTTGTATTTCTCTGATTTTACACCAAAAGCCTCTACCTTTAAAGCTTTGTGCTCTCTTCGATAGTTATTACTTGTAGTGAACTTAGTGGCTCTTTTGAAAGTTTCATCATCAAATTTAATCCATAAATGCTCAGAGCTTTCAGCAAGCACCCCCGTTCCACTAGCAATAAATGGGTATTTATCACTGATATTATTGTTTAAGTTGATATCTGCATTTGCTGAAAATGCGGCATTTAAAGCTAAAAATGCCAAAAGTGTTTTTTTTATCATTATTTCACCTTACCGTTTTTTGCCAATTATAGTAAAATGTCATAAGCATAACAATAAATGAAAAAAGGTACGGGGTAATGTCATTTATCAAGGTAAAGGTTATTTCCTATAATAACATCAATAAAAATGACTCTTACATTTCTTTGAAAGTAAAACCTGTAGATGAAAAATCTAAAAGTTTTATTTCTGAAAATTTCGAGAGCAGCGGTAAAAGCTTCATTATACATACGAGCGGTAGGGCGTTTTACACACCTAGCGTAGATGATACCGTTGTTATTCGAGGCAAGGTTTCAGAAAACAATGATGGCTTTAAGTATTTTGAGTTTAATTCAATTTTCCCTGCTCACTTTCTTGAAAAGTCCAATCCAAACATTCAAGAAATTTTAGAATCTAAAATCTTTGAATCAATTGATTCAAAAGATGCACAACAAATTGGAGTTAAGTATGGAAAAGGGATTATTCCTATTCTTGAAAAAGAGCCAGAGAAGCTTGTAAATGATGGATTCAAACTAGATATCCAAGCGGTAAAGAGAGATTGGTCAAAAGCAAAGATGATTGCCCATGATGTTGAGTTCATGAAGCAGTTAGGCTTTTCTTATGATGACATCGCTAAATTGTTTGATATTTTCAATGAGCACCCACACGGGGCTTTAAATGCGATTTCAAGAAATCCTTATAGACTGATTGATTATTTCCCAATCTCTACAATTGATAGCTATATTAAGAATCTGTATTGGGAAGAAGATTCATATGCTCGCTTAAGTAGTATTGTGGACTTCTTTTATAACCAGTCAATTAGCGGTGGTTCTACGGGTATTTACCCTAAAAATCTATTAGATAGTGTAAAAGCTGAAGGAGTAAACCCACACCTTATCCTAAATCACATGAGAAGTGATATGAGGGTTGGTATTTACAATATGATTGGAGATGTTCTTCAAAGCAAATTACACGCAAGGCTTGAAGAAGAGACAGCTCAACATCTTGCTGATTACCTTACATCCTATAAGATTGATGACTACTCAAATCTTGATCCTGATGAAGATTTTCTGACTGATGAGCAAAGAACTGCTGTAAAAAATTGTGTATCAACAAAATTAGCAATACTTACAGGGGGACCTGGTAGGGGTAAGACTACTGTAATTAAAGCAATCATGGGATTGATTAGAAAAGCGTCTAACAATACTCAAAAAATTGTTTGTATGGCACCTACCAGTCAAGCTGCAAAAAGAATGTCCGAGTCTATTGGAGAGGATTGCTTCACTGTGCATGAGGCAATAGGATTCAATCAGGATAGCGGGTTCTATTCAAAGGTAAACAAGCAAGTTGATGCAGACGTTATTATTGTTGATGAAGTATCAATGCTTGATCTATACGGTCTGTCTAGATTGATTAAATCGTTAAAATCTACAACAAGATTGATTTTAGTAGGCGATAAAGACCAGCTACCTTCAGTTGAGATTGGAAATGTAATCGAAGATTTGATTTCAATAGAACAGGTAAAAACAAGCTACTTAACAACTCCAATTCGCTTTGGAGAGCACTCAGAGATAAATGATAACGCCATGCTTATCAATCAAGGGGAAACGCCTGCGCTTAATCAGAACCGTCATGGTTCATGGCACGTTATCCCTACTGAGAATGACTTCCAAACACAAGATAAGGTAATTAAGTTATGTCAAGGCTTTATCCCTGGTGAGCTTGGGATAGATCACTCTAGGATTCAGGTTCTGTCTGCGCAATATGAAACGCCTATCGGCGTAAATACGATGAATGAAAAGCTCAAGCCTATATTCAACCCTCCAGGGCGCAACTCGTTCAATGCTAAGCTTGGTGGTAAAGAGTTTAGGGTAGGGGATAGAATCGTTATCACGAAGCGAATCAAAGATAAAAATATCCCTAATGGAGCGGTTGGCGAAATTAAATATATCGACTTCAAAGGGAAAAAAGTAAGCATTGAATTCGATGGAGAAACTGTTGCATTACCTCTATCAATTGGTCGTCAAATGGAGCTGTCTTACTCTAAGACAATTCACAAATCACAAGGTACTGAGTGTGACGCGATTATCATCCCTATTTCAAAAAGCAACAAAAGAATGCTGAATAGAAAACTTATCTATACCGCAGTAACAAGGGCTAAACAGCAGGTGTTTATTGTTGGTGATGTGAATGCATTCTTGGAATGTATTAAGGATGAAAACCAAGAGGAAAGAATCTCGTTCCTTTCTCATCGCATAAAAGAAAACATTGAAAAGAATCTCAAAATGTCCAAAGAGATCTCAGCCAAAAGTGAAGAACTTGGCGTTCCTTTTCAATAAAAAGACAAATAAAAAAGCGCATCATTGGATGCGCTTTTCTTTGTTTCGATTAACCACCGTAGGCAAGTAATTTAACGCCTTGGAGTATGATTAGTACAACACTTGAAGTTAAGAATGCTGCGGTAGTTAGCTTAAACACAGTGTTTGATTTTTGCGTTTCAATCAGCATGGTTCTATACATTTTAATTGCTTTTTTGTACTTCTTAATCTTAGCTGTTAATGAACCGATTTTCTTTGCTTTTTGCTCATTAGCTTTAGATAGCTCATCTACTTTAGCATCATATGTAGCTTTCATAGCAATTAGCTCAGCATTTTGCGCTTCAATCTCTTGGATTTTTTGCGCGGAGATGTCAGTTGCTGAGATTTCACCACTAACAATCTTGGCTTGTAGTTCCTCTAGCTGAGCTTTGAAAGACATCGATTTCTGCTCATATTGAGCAAGGCTTTCAGTCAGACTTTGATTGGTTATTTCAAGCTTACTGTTATTGTCATTCAGGCTTTGAACTTCTAATAGCATAGCCTGACTTTTCTCTCTTTCTTTAGACAGAGAAAGCTCAACTTCACGATGCTTACTAATTGCAACATATTCACCTAGAATACGCTCAATTTCAGCTTTATGGTCTTCTTTTAGAGAAAGAATCTGACCTTGTAGCTTGTCTACTTCTTCTTGGTGCTTATGATTTGCCAAAAGTAATTTATTATTAATTTCTTCAATCACGATAGAGTGTTGAGCCTCAAGAGCTGCTTTTTGTTCACTTAGCTTTTCTGCTGCCAACATCTCATTTGCTTTAAGGGCAGTTGCTTTCTGCTTTTCTAGATCTTGAATTTCCTGCTTGTGTGCTAGTTTGGTAGCATCAAGAAGTTCATTAAGTTTAGAGATTTCACTTTCAGCATTTTGACTTTGGAATTCTAAAGTTTGAACTTTGCTCTCAAGCTCACTAACGTTACGACGATGCTTTGCTTGAAGTTCGTTCTTTACATTAGTAAAAAAATTGTCTCGTTCCACATGATATTCTTCTTCACTGATTGGCTCTCGACCAATGAAGTTTTTAATATCATTAAACTGTTTAACAATCTGAGATTTGTCTGTTAAGTGGATAGAGTATCGTTTTTTTAGCATTGTCGCTTGAATGGTTTCAGCCCACTCATTCCAGTCCATTGCCAGACCAAGCGCAGAACCTGTGCGCGTAATGAACTGATGCATTGTTTGATGTTGTAAGCGACCAGCCTTAGAGCTTGCTGGGATAGATGCTTCTGGGTTTAGCAATTGATCTTCAGGCAACGAACATGCTTTAGAGACAATCTCAGAGACATGCCACCAGTCCATGATATTGATCTTATTCTGCAAGTCTGCAAGCTCAGATGCTACTATAGGGGTAACATTAGACCCGATTTCTTGTTTTAGAGCACTCATTTATTTAGCCTTATTTTTGGTTTTTATCTTTTTATTTAATTCAGAATTCTACAATATGGTTAAAGCTAACGCAACTTTTATGTATTGGAAAATCAGTATTAATACATAAAATAAATTGTGGTATAATAAGCAAATAGAATAAATGAGAATAAAAAATGAACAAAGATCCAAGTCAAATTCTTAAAGAGTATTGGGGCTATGACGGGTTTAGACCAGGGCAAGCCGAAATTGTTGATAATGTAATCAGTGGTAAAGACTCATTAGCCATCATGACAACAGGTGGTGGTAAGTCAATTTGTTTCCAAGTTCCAGCATTGGCGCTCGATGGAACGTGTGTGGTAATTAGCCCACTTATTTCATTGATGAAAGACCAAGTTGATAATTTGCTTAAAAGAAATATTCCTGCAACATACATCAACTCTTCTTTAGAGCCTCAAGAAATCTTCAACCGCGTTAGACTAACTGGTGAAAACGCATACAAACTTGTATACATGGCTCCAGAAAGGCTAGAGGACGAGAAAATGCTTGAAGCCTTGGCGAGAGCTAAGATTTCATTTATTGCAATCGATGAAGCGCACTGTGCGTCTTTGTGGGGGCATGACTTCCGTATTGCATATTCTCGAATAAATGATTCGTTACAGAAAATTGAGTCGGTTCAAAATCGTAGAATCCCTAGAGCGGCGTATACAGCTACAGCAACTGAAAGGGTGCGCGAAGATATCCTTCAAACTCTTGGGATGGAAGATCCATATATTCAAGTTGGTAACTTTGATAGACCAAACATTAGATTCCATGTAAAAGAACCGAACAGTAAGACTGAGGCACTAACAGAATTGTTAGACCATCATAAAGGTCAGGATACAATAATTTATGTCCCAACAGTAAAGCTGGCTGAAACATTAGGTGCAAGCTTGAATTCAAGGGGGCTTAATGTTGGTGTGTATCACGGTAAATTAACACCAGAACAGAAAAATAGCGTACAAGACGCTTTCATTGAAAGCCGCTTGAAAACTATTGTTGCTACGAATGCTTTCGGTATGGGGGTTGATAAACCAACTGTCAGAGCAGTCATACACTTTAACATGCCGCAAAACCTTGAAAACTATTATCAAGAAGCGGGTAGGGCTGGTCGTGACGGAAAAGATTCTGATGCTTACTTGTTATACAGCAAAAAGGATAGGGTGCTAAATGAGTTCTTTATTGCAACGTCATATCCAACAATAGCGAATGTAATTGCTGTAAGAAATGCACTCTTCCAGTTAGTTGGTGATCGTGTTGATTACATGAAATTTGAAACTATTTCAGATTTTGTAGCGGAAAAGATTAGCGCATACGAAGTTCAAAGCATCATGAACATCCTAGAAGACCAGGGTGTTATTAAGATGAAAGGCTCTGAAGGCGATTATTTGGGCGTAGAAGTGTCAATCGAGAACATTGAGGCTCCTTTAGACTTAGACTACCTTCAAGAGCGAAGAAAGACCACACAAGCAGCGCTAAACACTATGGAGCGATACTGCCAAACTAAACTGTGTAAGCGCACTGCGATTATGAAGTATTTTGGTGACTCTCATCAAGATAACTGTGGTACGTGTTCTTCATGCCTTGAAAAGAGCTTGGAAGGGCAAAAAATCAGCAAGTACAGCGACGAAGATTTAAGAGCTGCCTTATCTTTGATTGAAGACACAAATGGTCAACTTACCACTCAAAGGTATGCTGATATTCTTGTAGGTCTCCAAAAAGAGTCATTAATTAGAAGAAACTACGACCAACTCAACCAGTTCGGTCTTCTAAAGCATATGACTACAATTAAGGTCAAAAGACTGATGGAGGATATGATTGATGACCAGATCATCCACGTATCTAAAATGGAGGGTAACTACAAGATCACTCCAAAAGGAAAAGAGCTTTTAGAAGGTAAAAGCCAAGAAAGAGTGATCAGCGACTTTGGAACAGTGAAGAAGTCCAATGAAGCTGGCGTAATGAAAGTTAAGCAGATATATGACCCAGAGCTTTATAAAGTCATTCTTGAAAAGCGTAGCTTGTTAGCAATGAAGAGGTCTTACCCTCCACACATGATCTTCAGCGATAGAGCGGCAAGAAAGCTTGCTACTATCAAGCCGCTGAACAAGGAGTCAATGTCGCAATGTGATATATCTGATCAAAGAATCAGAATGTATGGTGATGACATCATTGCGACAATCAGTGGATATATATCATTGAATAATATTGACGCTCCATTTTCCGATAATTCGAATTCTGGCAAAGAAGATACTGAAAAGAGTCCGAATGTGAACGCGGAACATGAAGGCAATGATGTTCATGTTGTGGAAACTTCTTCTGTTAATGGCTTAATGACATTGAGAGCAAAACTTGCACAAACTTTCGATGAAAACGAAATGCTTATCTTTAGTGAGAATGTTGCGAAAGCAATTTCTGAAAAGATGCCAACATCAATTGATGATCTTACAAATTGCGGTATGACGTTGCGCAGAGCCAAAAAATATGGAAAATACATCCTTCAAGAGATTAATAAAGATAATAAAAAAGATTCGGAGCTTGAAATTTAATGTTTATTGTTATTGAAGGTGTTGATGGAGCAGGTAAAAGTGAACAAATATCAAGAGTTTGCTCTTACTTTGCTTCATTAGGTTTTGATGTTGAGATTACTAGAGAGCCAGGAGGCACTCCTGCTGCTGAAGCCATTAGAAGTGTGCTTTTAGACGATTCCTTTGAAGAGGTTATCCATAGTGAAACAGAGATGCTTTTATTTTTAGCTTCTAGAAATCAGCATTATAAGAACAAAATTAAGGAAAATCTTCAAAAAGGCAAATTCGTAGTCTGTGATAGATTTGAACCATCAACCTATGTATACCAATGTATGAATGACAATAGTCTATTTAGCTCATACAACGCCCTTAAAAAGGCGATAGGTTTTAAGTGTGAACCAGACCTTACATTCGTTCTAGATATTCCATATGAAACGTATGAGGAAAGAATGATTAGTAGAGGGAAAAGGAACAGACTTGATCCTAACGGTAAAGAGGATTTCGATAAGATTCGAAATAGATACAAAGAATACTGTTGGCTCAACCCACACGCTATTTGTATCGATGGGGTAGGAACAATGGACGAAGTGTTCGAAAGAATAAAGAACCATTTGGATAATGAGAGCCGCTTATAGCGGCTCTTTTAATGCATTATCATAAAGATTATGGAACTGACTTATGCTCAATTTATATTCATTAAAAGTATCAAGCTCCCTTATAATTATAGGATAAAGCCTATTTTTTTGTTCCCATCCAAGGACTTTAAAGGTGCCATTATCTGCAATTAATACTTCATCAATAGCCATTATTGGTAGTCTATATCGGTTCGCATATTTGATGTATTCGTTGCGAATGAAGTTTTCGTATTCGGAAAGATTCTTAACCTTAATGGAGATTGATATTTCACCGTTTTCATTTTTAATATCAAATTTATTAAGGATTAATCCTGGCAAATTACGAACAATATCTTCAATTTTTGAAGTTTCATTCAATAAAAATTGTACATCGCTACTCATTTAAATCTAAGCCACCACCAATAGAAACAAGGATGTATTCTTTAACTTTTGTTGGGTGAGCATTGAATTCTCTACCATCTGAAGTAATTAGTCTGATGCAGTGTTCACCGCCATCCAAATCCAAGCCGATAATTTTCACTTCCTGATGAACGTCAGGATAGAAAAACTTGATTTTTAACCATTCCTCTTTGAATCCAGAATTTGCGCACCACTCACAGTACGCTTCGCTCATGATCTGCTTATAATTTCCTTTGTATACTGAAAGATTGCAAATCATAACGTTGTTAAAGTTCAAATACGAAAAGTCTGGTGAAGAGTATCCTTTCTTAGCAAGGTAGTTTTTAATCGTGTCCTTTAATCCATCCATAACCTCTACGTCACTTTGATGCAAATTACTCATAACGGTATCTCGGAGTGTAATTTAAATATTGATCCACGAAATCTTTCTGTCTTTCAACCCAGTAACTATTAGCATCTGACTCACTCAAGCAAGCTTGCTCTTTACTTAGCCCTGAACGAGATAAATTGATAAATGCATCAACTTGAGTTGAAAGAATTTCAAATTTTGAAGAACTTACATTTTTGGTTAAAGCACAAATTTGAATTGGTAAACCGTCATAGCTAACAGGAGGCAATCCATTCTTAATTCGGTTTTTATTTACCATTGGAGTTTCTGGATCAAAACTATACTGCTCATAATTTACCATGTTGTCGTCTTGGTAAATTTTTATGCCATTGAATGTGACATTATCATCCCACTTA
The DNA here is from genome assembly GCF_033339635.1 of Vibrio sp. 2092. NCBI lineage: Bacteria > Pseudomonadati > Pseudomonadota > Gammaproteobacteria > Vibrionales > Vibrionaceae > Vibrio > Vibrio sp. 2092. The sequence continues at coordinate 258,841 of NZ_JAWOUY010000001.1, forward strand.
CTTTTTAGCTCTTCATGCTGAGTTTTCATTATATAGAAAATTGCATCTTCTACTTCAGATTGACTGTGCTCAGTTTTTAATACAGAAAGAGACTGTAAGCTTGACAGGAGAAGATCGTTTTCTTCTTTAGTGTTTTCAGCAACAATTTTCTCTTGTTGGCTATGTGGTTTTCTTAGGAGCTGGAACCCGCTATAAGCGTCATCGAAAACACCAACTTTGTCGAGTGAGCCACCATTTGCGAAAGATGAAGCAGAGGCAAAAGCAATGCTTAAGGCAATAATTTTAGATTTCATATTACTTTTCATATTTATTTCATTTATTAATCAGGACATGTCCACACATTGTAATATCTATCTAATTCCTCATCAACATACAGTCCATTGATTTCTTCAATTACTGAAGATACAACAGCTTTTGCTTTGTCTAAATCGATTTCGAAAAACTCTCTAGAGTCATTACAACGATATGCGTTTAATCTGTTGAAAATTTCAGTTTCAGCTCTATATGATTCCATTACTTGGCTATAGAAAAGAAGATCAAATGGGTAAGGAACACTCGTATTAAATAATGAGGACAATCTGCCCTCAATATCTGTAGTTGTTCCTATCTTTAATATTCCAGGCATTGCCTTATTAGATAGGATGTAAATGTAACCATCCATAATTACCCCAAGTCGGCAGTTGCAAACTGCATCATTGGTACAATGGTAAGTCCGAAGAGAACTGCGCCTGCTAGACAAAGGAATACAACAGAAACACCCTGAAGAATTGGTGCAAGCATTCTCACTCTCGCGCCATAGATGTTCTTATATTGAATCGCAATAGCATCGAGAGAAAGAGCAATATTTTTTCTGTCTTCTGATGATGAAAGTGCGGCAACATCGGTTGGGTGCAAAGATTTCAACTCCATAGCCCAGTCTCTACCAGCGCCGCGTCCAATAGCATCTGCTGAGTTTACTAGCTCCTGTCTTAATTGACCCTTTTCAGCAACGCTAGCAGAGAGGTAGAGTGCCTCTTGCATTCTCACGTCTGATTTCGTTAGCATACTTAAGCCAAATAGAGCAATGTATGAGTTTTTAGATAATGCGAGATCTTTGTAGTAAGGGATCTTTAGAATGATTTTATCTACTAAAAGTGGAGCAAAGTTTCTACCCCATTTATTCATTGCCCACAATACAAACATCATTAGGGCAAATGACCCCATCATTACTTCACAGAACTTGCCTAGAGTGATCGCCCAGTCTACATCGATAGAGTCACCAGCAATTACCATAAGGTCTGATTCAAGCGTTTGGGGACCCATATATCGTGTTGTACCAAATGTAATACCCACAGCAGAGAAAAAGCCCGTTAAAGCACTACCAATCCCAGCGCCACTTTCACGCTTAATTCGATCCATTTCGATTTCAAAATCCGCTGCATTTCTCAGGGCAGATGCAGTATCACCGCCGATGATTCCCGCTTTGATCAGGGCAACTGTTGTTGCAGGGAACTCTTTTGGACCAAGAGACTCAATTGCATCTGGTAAGCTTTTACCTGTAGAAATATGCCTAAGAAGCCTTGATGAAATCTTTTTTATTTTTCCTTTAAATGTTGATTCCATTAAAGCCAAAGATTCAGAGACAGGCATTTTAGAGCCTGTCATCGCGGCTAATCGCTGAAGAAAGATTTGTCGGTCAGCAGTTTCAAATGCTGGCTCCCACTTGCCCATTGAGAAGGCTTTTTTACAAGATATGACCTTTCCATATGTCTTGGCAATTTTCATTGCATCAAGCTGGTCAGGAGCCTCAATCTCTCTAGTGATCAGTTTCCCTTTATGTTCTATAACGCATTTAAATAATTTCATTTTTTATAGTTCTGTAATGTGAAGGTTATCTTTTATTAATAATTGATATTTTTCTTCAAATTCATCTTTCCAGTTTGGCTCTAAATCAGAAAGTGACTCTTTAATTTCATTTATTTGATATGTGTTATATTCTAAGAATTTAGCGCTTTCCGTCAAGCTAACTTTCTTTAGCATTCTACGCATTAATTCATATTCAAGCATTGAAAGACCCTTGTCACCAAATACACGATCAATCTCTTTGAAATTAGTAATGCTTTTTTCATACTTTAAAAATGCGTTTTGGATTATTGTTTTCCAAAGGGGTTTTTTCTCAACAAGAACCTTTTCAATTTCTTCATCAGTATTGAAGTAATAACATTCAGAAACGATTGTTCGACCTGAATACCCAGAATCCAAGCATTTAGGACAACCAGAGCCACCACATGATAAACAAAGAGTCCTAATCAGGGTTTGGCACAATACAGAGCGCAAGATATCTTTTAATTCATGTGGAGGAACGCCGATATCCCTAAATCGGTTAAATGCGCCTAAAATTGAGTTAGTGTGGATTGTCGCAAACACCAAGTGACCTGTTTCCGCCGCTTTAACTGCGTTACGCGCTGTTTCTTCATCACGAATTTCACCCAAAATAATGATGTCTGGATCCGAACGCATAAAGGCTTTAAGTGCTCTAGGATAGTTATATCCAACCGCATCATTCATATTACATTGAACTATGTAAGGAATTTGATATTCCACAGGGTCTTCAGCGGTAAATATTGCTTTTGAAATCTTATCCAAACCTTTAACTGTAGCATTTAGGGTGGTAGTTTTACCTGAACCCGTAGCACCACAAATAAGGTTGATTCCATTGATCAAGCTTGCGCCTTTCTTCCACTCGTTAATTCCTTCGATACCCAAATCATCAATTTTTTTATTGGCATTCTGAGGGTCAAGAATACGCATTACGATTGTTTCACCATTGGTTTCCACTACGGTAGCAACACGTAAATCAACCATGCGACCATCATGCTCAATCGAAAAACCACCATCTTGTGGGATTCGCCTTTCAGCCATATCAATTCTTGATTTATCCTTTATCCTTGAGGTCAAGACTTGATATTCTTCAAGCTCACCTTCGTGATAAAGTGTTCGAACACCAAGATATCGAACTAAAATCGTGTATGACTCAACTTTAGGGTTTATGTGTATGTCAGATACACCCTTAATAATGCAATCTCTTAAAAGGCTTTCTAGAGTAAGCCCATCTTCATCACTCGATTCTCCAAGCTTATCCAGATAGGATTCAATAGCTTCCAGACTCGACTCAATAAAAACAATTTCTTGAGCAGGAAAGTAGGGTTTAAGTAAGAACCTAACTATGGCTTCATCAGTAAAAGTGCTTATGTAAACATTTTTAACAGTGTCTGCGGAAATTTTAGTTTTCGTCTTAACTAATATCTCAGTTGGGACATGAGCAAGAATTATTTCTTCATGCTCAAGACCGTCTTGAGAGATTTTAAGCATGGAATCAACATACACATCTTGAGATATGAATCCGTTTTTAACGAGGATATGACCAAGTTTTCTACCAGTGACGGAAGACTCCATTTCACTGGCTTTCAACTCTTTATCAGTCACTAAGTTATTCTTTAATAGATGCTCTTTTAGTTGTTCGTTTCTTGAGCTGGAATTTACTTTATTATTCATTGGTTACAGTTCCAATTACTTCTATTTGTTGTAATTTTATTATTTACGCTTTCAGAAGTTCCGCTGGTGTTACTAATAGAATCGGAGAATAACAATCCAGTCCAACATGTTTCAGATGTAATATTAGCGTTATCACCATAAACACCTAGACCAGACTCATCAACAATCGCTGTTACGTTTACACCTGTTAGGCTTAAATCCGTGCTTTCAGACAAACCTAACTGACCACCATTTTTTAATGTTATTGCGTATTTACTTTTAGAGATATTTATATCACTTCCAATTATATCCATTTTCCCTTGATTTACAATTGGGGAATAGTTTGCTTTAGTGGAAATATTTAGTGTTGATTTTTTAATTGCTACACTGGATGATTCATCGATAAAGATCGCTGACTTTAGATTATCCGTGGCTCCAGAAGTAATAACATTTACAGAAGAAGAGTTTATGTCTAGTTTAGAACCATCTAAAGAAACGACTCTTCCGTTATTATTTTTAACTCTGAAGTTTAATGTCGAATCTTTTACATTTACCTTGCCACTACTAACGCTCAAAACATTATCGTAAATGCCAGCAGTCATGTTTACGGTTCCATTAACAACAAATTCACTATTGACTGCGTTCATATCATTAATGTTGCTGTCTTCAACATAAATTGTGCTATTCAAGGCATCTATATAGATGCCATCTAACGATAGGTCTTTTACGTATAGTGATGCGTTACAAAGCTTTATCTTTGATGATGATGCACTTGTAAGTTGTGAAATGTTGGAACCATCAAAGGAACCGTTTAGATAAACCTTTCTAGGGTAAATATCTTTACTAAAGCAGAAGTCTATATCGCCAGAAACAGTGAATGTGTCAGGGTCAATCATTATGTTGTACTGGATTGCCGAACCCATTTTCCATGCGCTGGACATTGCAGATAAGTCCTGCGCATTTCCTGATAATAGAGGTATAGTTTTGGTGATTTTGTCATTCGAAGCCTGCTCTGACGAGATAGCTGTAACTATAGCGCCAGGAACTGTATAAATACCATCTGTCAGCTTAACTTCAGAGCAGGAAGGGGCATTACTGTCTTTAGAGTATGGTGATAGAATAAGTGCTGAAATAGATTTTTTGTTAATTGAAGAATCAATATTTAGATTGGATTCAGCCACATACTTTTTACCATTTACAGTAAGCAATGAAACATTGTAAGTGCTAAGGTCGCCTTCAATTTTACCTGTTTTTACAGTTGCTGATTCATAACCAACACCACCAATACTTTCTCCAATAGGGCAGTATACATAGTAACGACCAAAAGCGTTTACTTTAGGTAAACCATACCCGTCAGGAAGCACATGAAAACTAATATCGCTTATTCCGTTTCCATTGTAGTCTTGCTCTAAGTTCAATCCGAATGGCGCGATCAGCCTGCCAGTAGTTGGATCCTCAACCCTGTCGTTTTCTAACGCAATGACCCATTTGCTAGTAATATCTTTATCAGATTGGGTGGAGTAAAGCATGTTAGTTGAATGTGTCATATTCATAAAACTAAAACCAATGGCTCCCACAAAAGCCATGAATATGAGCGCAAGCACCATCAAATGAATCATTACATTTTTACCTTATTATATATGTTATCTTTTTATTTACAGGAAAAGTTACTGGCAAAACTTCAGTTTTTGACCCGCAGGTATCTGAAATAATGAAGTTTCCTTGAAGCTCATCACCACTGATTGCCTTTAACATTTTCAGTGAGCTTTCAGCTTTTATCTCTACATCGAAGCACAGCTCTACAGTCCCATTAACATGGTTATTTTCAAACTGAGAAAGCGACATGTTTTTTGGTAGTTTTGGTTGAGAAATGATGTCTGGTATGAACTGATCAGTACCAGTAGGATATTTGCTGTGAATCATCTTGTAATTCATAACTCCAGACGAGTATTGAATCAGTGATGATTTTATTAGAGTCTTACTTCCAATATCATCTATAACTGTGGGGTTTATGTAGTTAGCCCCAGCAGTTAAAAAAGCGGCAAATACGGCAATGGAGATAATCGTAATAATTAGATGCCCCATAATTAGATCGCTCTAGGCTTCTTTACCACTTTTGCAACTAGATGATCAGCAATTCTTGAAGGTCTATAGGTAGCCAATGCTAAACCCAGCCAGCCTGCAACTAGAAACAGCATGTCCCACGTATAACTACCGTAAGCAATGGCAGATAGTGCAAGGATATAATCCGATAAAATCATGCCTTTAGAGTCTAAGAAACCTTTTAATTTTATTATTGCGTTCATATTGTTTTCCTAATATTTTTTATAATTAATTTATTTGAATATGTTATTTATTGTTCTTATTAATGTCAATGAAGTAATTAATGTTTTATCAATAAAAAAGCAGCTTCTGGACATAGGCTTAAGAATTTATTTATTGTTTCACTGTTCGATAATTTACTCTTAATATCAGAGTCTTGGTATCGTGAGAACGCTTGCAAATCCTTTAATGAAATTTCCGTGCTTGAGTACTTTTTAATGAACTCTGTGATAGCAATATTGTGTGAAGGATCTCCATAACCACCCAGACTTTTCAGCTCCCACTTAGATACATCGTCGTAAGGAACAAACGGTATAAATGCGGCTTGATGCGATAATCTTGGTAGCAATAAACAAGCATAACCATCACACCGCCCTAAGAGCTTCATGTGCTTTTTTTTGTTGATTGCAAAGAACCTTTTATTAGGTGCGCAATCGAAAGTCTTAACATCGATACGTAGTCTGCCAGGATGGTTATCCAAAAAGAGGTCGGCATACGTATGTTTACTTCCGCCACCCAAGCTAAACATATTTTTAAGTGCGTTAATTTTTTCATCATTAGATAGGTACTGACCAAACCATTTGATTGCAATTAACTCACCTATAGAACCCATTAGATCATTGAGAATGTTTTTATCTCTTCCTCGGTCTCTGGAGATATTTCTTTTATTTTCATTTGATCTTCTCCGAGCCTCACCAATTAAAGCAGCTAACGCCCATTGTTCAGCGGATATCTTTACCATAAAACCACCAATAAAAAAGGCCGCATATGAATGCGGCCTGTTTGTTTCAGACTATTAGATAGTCATGTGAACTTTAGCTTTAGCAGTGCCAGAGCTAACGTCAATTGCATCAACATCAACATCAGCAGAGCCAGCGCCAGCTACTAGGTTTGCATCAGTGAAAGTACCGTCAGCAGCAAC